>NZ_QHLJ01000005.1 GCF_006864365.1 Campylobacter sp. MIT 99-7217 | reverse complement strand
GCGCTTATATTTCTAGAAAAAGCATAGCTCATTTAGTGATAAAACTTTGCCTTGAGGGTTCAAATTTAAGACAAAGCCTAGGTATAAACAAGACTTAAATTTAACCTTTTAAAGCTCATTTAAACTAAAATTTTATAATTTTTTTATTTTTTTAAAAGGAGAAAAAATGCAAAAAAGAAGGGAATTTTTAAAAAAAGGGGCTAAATTTGCACTAGCCTCATCATTTTTAAGTCTTAATAGCTTAAATTTATTTGCAAATAACATTAAGGAGGCTCAAATGCCAAAACTTAAATTCTATAATGGGCTTCAAATGCCCCTACTTGGCTTTGGCACTTTTCAAATTTCAGGCTCTGATGCTCAAAAAAGCGTTGAAGAAGCTATTAGTGTGGGTTACCGCCTCATTGACACGGCTCAGTATTATCAAAATGAAAGTGAGGTAGGAGCTGGGGTTAAAGCTACCATAAAAGGCGGGCTTAAGAGGGAGGATTTTTTCATCACCACAAAGATCACTCCAAAAAATTACGAAGATACTAAAAGAGTTTGTAGTTATTCATAAGTTTATCCTTTATTTATCTTAAAATTATACTCAAAAAGCCTTATCTAGGTTTAAAAATTCATTCAAACTCTTAAAGCCTAATATGGAAAAATTAGCTCTAATAAATTCTTAATTAGATTTTTCTATTTCTAATAAAGCTTGATACATATTACTTTCCTTTATTTTTGAGCTATTCACATTACTAAGAGTATATATCAAAGAATTATCAAAATGTGAAAGATCGTTCAAATTCTCACCAATAAAGTCATTAACCAGTTTATAAAAATAACCCTTTTTTTCAAATTCTTCCATAAAATCTTCTTTGCTGTATTTTTTAAGCTTATCAATATTTTTTAAAATGTCTTGTGTATTAAGCACCTTATTTTTAATAAGATATTCATTAAGACTTTCTTTTTTAGACTCTTCTTTTTCTTTATGTTTCTTTTTACTTTCTTTTTCTTGGATTTCTTTAAATTGCCCAACCAAATCTTTATCCCCATCCTTTGTCAAAAGCTTGTATAGCAAACATTTTTCATCTAAAGGCTTTTCTTGTAATATAAAATTTCGCATTATTTCCTCTCGTAATTCTTGCTCAAATTTATTATTTTGATGTTGATTAAGAAAACTTAAAATAAGCTCATCGCTATAATAACCCTTGATTAAATTAAGACTTTTTTCTTTTTGTAATTTTTGCAAAAGTTTTATATTTTTATTAATTAATTCTTGCTTTTCTTCTTCATTCAAATTGGTTTCATAAAAAAGTTTTACACAATTTGTTCTAAATTCCTCAGCCTTAGTATATAAATCATGCTTTTGAAATTCAGCCCTAATATTTTTTATATTATTTTCATCTAAAACATTATTTTTGCTATATTTTCCTAGAACATATCCAAATTTATTTTCATTTGTCTTGCTATTATAATTTTTATCCTTAAAACTCTTACAATCTTTACTAATTGCCTCATAAAGTGCCCTTGTTACCGAGTTAAATTTATCATCTTCTAAATACTCCTTAAGCTCACATTTTTCATTAAAATAAGCCACTGTATCAATCATATTTTTTAAGGCTCTTAAATTTTCATCAAATGGCAACAATTTACATAATATATTTTGTGCCTTTGGCTCTAATTTACTTTCTTCTATGATCAGCTTTTGAACCTCTTCATTATCCTCTATGCTTATTTCATAATCTATACTTTTTTCCTTATGGGCCTTAAAATCCTCCAAATCTATCCTTTTTTCTTTTTCTATAAGATTATCTGATTCTTGATTCTCTTTTTCCTTCTTACCATCTTGATCTACATATTTTTCCTTATAGCTTCCAAAGTTGTACCGATCTGTCCCTCTTTCTTTTTTATTATCTTGTTTATTATCGTCTTGTTTTTCAGGAACTAGCTCATCTTCATTAAATATTAAAACCACGCTACATTCTTTTCTTTCCTTAAGCTCTGCTACAAGGCCTAATAATTCTTTCATTCTTAATTTATTTGACTTTCTTTCTATATCATCAAAGCATATAATAATATTTTTAAATTCTTCTTTTTCAAACGAAGACAAAAGCAAGCCTAATGGAAGGCCTCCTACTGATATCCCCTTAAAACTTTTTAAGATTTTATTTTTTCTTCCATAAAGTTTAAGCACGATTTCATCTAAAATTTGCTGATAATGCTCTTTACCAAAAAGAGAAATGGTAACGATTTCTTTTTTATTATCCTCATAAGAAGTGATAATTTCTTTCTTATTATCCTTACGAAATTCGCAAAACTCGCAAAACTCGCAAACGATATTACGAAGCATAAGAAAGATTTTTATTAGTGGGCAAAAAACTAATTTTTTTAGACAAAAAGATATTTTTATTAGACATTTTAAACTTGACTTATCGTTTTCTTTATCTTTTAATAAAATATCTTCTTTCAATTCCTTAGCTATTCTTTCATGCCATACATAGCTTTTACCAACACCCCAACTTCCCTTTATAGCTACACATATACCCCTTTCAGCACTCAAAAGCTCCACAACCCTTTCTATCTTAGTTTTTAAATTCTCATTCTCTAAATTTTCCATAGCCACTCCTTTTAAAATTGCATAATTATAATATCACTAAAAAAATTAAATTTATATTTTTTCAATTTATTTTTGAGATATTCTTTTAAAATGTCTCTAAAAAATAAAAGATGAAAAACTCTATTTACTTTATTTTTCCTTAATCTTACCCCTTTGCGATGACTTAAGGATAAAAATGAGGTTTTTGCACGATCGCCTACCACTAAAAGCTCATTGTAAAACTCAAATTTAAACAAAGCCTAAGCACAAAGCAAGCCTTTAAAATAAGCTTAATTTTAATATAATTTTGATTTTTTATAAGCTATAATATTCTATAAAATTATTTTAAGGAGTTTAAAATGGCAGAAATGAAAACAGAGCGTAAAAACGTGTTGGATTATTTATCTAAAAATAAATTCGTTATACCAATGTATCAAAGAGCCTATGTGTGGGGAGAGGATGAGTGTGAGCAACTTTTTGATGATGTGTATAATTTTTTGATAATAAACAAGAGGATAGCGAGGAAGAGTATTTCTTAGGCTCTGCGATAAGGAAAATGGCAGACAAAACATAATAGACGGTCAGCAAAGAACTACAACTCTCAGTCTTTTAATCCGTGTCTTGTATAGAAAGGCATTAAATCAAAGTAATAATTTAAGAATACAAAAATTACTTGATTCCCTTGCTTCTTGTTTATGGGATACTGATCCACTTGATGGTTCGGTAGATTATTCTAAAGCACATTTAACAAGCGAGGTAGCAATAGATTCTGATAATACCTTGCTTAACGATATCTTAAGTGATAAATATGATTTTGATAAAGAAGATATTGATAATACTATTAAAAAGTCAAAGTCAAATTATGAAAAAAATTATTTGTATTTTGTGAAAAAAGTGGATGAATTAGCTCAAGATAAACCTGATAATTGGTATGGTTTTTGTTTGTGCTTACTTAAAAATTGCATTATTTTACCTATTGAATGCGATGGGCAAGATAATGCTTTAAGAATCTTTAATACTCTTAATAATCGTGGAGTTTCTCTTGATACAGCAGATATTTTTAAGGGTATAATTTATGCTAAGTTAAATAGTGAGGATAGATTAAACTTTGCTAGAGAATGGAAAAGCTTAGAATCTAAAATAGCCAACTCAAGCTATCTAAATAAAGAAAATATAAGTTTTTTATTTACACAACTAGAGCATATCATAAGAGCACAGCATAATGAAGTAGATACAGTAATTCCTAGCACACTAGATTTTTTCACCAAAAAAGATAAGGCAAATACTAAAAAGAAAAAGGTATTTTTTGGTGCAAATGATGAGCTTTTAAATAAAAAGGAGACCTTTGAGCTTATAAAAAAATTAGCAGAGTTTTGGTGCAATCCTAAAGAATATATGTCAAATGAAGCACAAAAATATTTTGACATCTTAAATATTTATCAAAATAGACTTTGGCAAATGGTAGTAAGCACTGCATATTTTAAACATGAACCAAGTAAGCAGCAAAGTGAAAATATATTTGATTTTATATTACCACAAGTGGTGTGCTACTGTGCTATTGGCTTAATCTATGGTAAGGGCGGAAGCTCTGGGCTATTTTGGGGCTTTATGAGAGCAAATATTAATATATTAGAGGGCAAGGAAAAAATATTTGAAAAGGGTATGAATATACCTGATTTAAGCATGCCAGAGCCTGATCGTTTTACTAATTTTTGCATAAAGGCTCTACCTAAGCATATCCGCTATATCCTTGCTATATACACGCTAATTTATGATAAAAATCAAGAGTGGGAGTGGAATTATAAGGGTAAAAATTGCTCAGTAATTAAGGGTGAAATAGAACATATCCTGCCAAAAAAATGGCAAGAGGGTAATTATCAAGTAAGAAAGGATGATGCAGGAAAGTTTTTAGAACACATAGGCAATAAGAGCTTATTAGAAAAGAAAATAAATATACATTGTGGCAATGATTATTTCTTAAATAAAAAGGAAAAATATTTAGAATCTAAGTTCTTAGAACTTAAAAAATAGGAGAAGATAAAAGCTTAAAAAATTGGTCTAGAAAAGAAATTGAAGAGCGAAATTCTAAAATTCATAAGCTTTTAGAAGACTTTTTTGCCAAAAGGCTTTTGCAATAAAAAATAAGCATTATTTTTAAATTTTTTGCCCTTGTGCTTGACTTAGAGCCACTCTTATTTTTTATAATTTCAAAAAGGCTTTTAGCCACAAAGGAGAAAAAATGAAAAAACTCATATCCTTACTTGGGGTATTTTTTGGGCTTAATCTCTTGGGCGCTTCTTGGAGTGAGGCTGATTTTAAGGACATTTTAAACAAGGATAAAAAAATGAAGATCTTAATCATAGGGGCAAATGGTAGCGTAGCAAAGGAAGTTACAGCTGGTTTTTTAAGCGGGACAAGTGTAAATTTAAGGCTTTTTTTAAGAAAGGCAAGTCGTTTGCAAGGCCTTAAAAATGCAAATCCTAGCAGGGTTGAGCTAGTTGAGGGCGATGCCACAGATAAAGAGGCCTTAAAAAGGGCTATGCAAGGAGTTGACGCAGTGTATGCAAATTTAGCTGGAGATTTAGAAACTATGGCTAAAACTATCATAGAGGCTATGAGCGAAGTAGGGCTTAAAAGGCTTGTTTGGATAAGCTCTTTTGGGGTTTATGAGGGAGAAATTTCTCAAAAAGAATTTAATAAAATAGCAAGTTATAATCCCCCTCACAGAGCTGCTGTAAGGCTTATTGAGGCAAGTGATTTGGATTATACCATAATTAGGGCTCAGTGGTTTAGCTGGGCTAATGAGATTGATTATGAGCTTACACAAAAGGGCGAGGCTTTTAAAAACGAAAGCGCTTATATTTCTAGAAAAAGCATAGCTCATTTAGTGATAAAACTTTGCCTTGAGGGTTCAAATTTAAGACAAAGCCTAGGTATAAACAAGCCTTAAATTTAACCTTTTAAAACTTATTTAAACTAAGATTTTATAATTTTTTTATTTTTTAAAAGGAGTAAAAATGCAAGAAAGAAGAGAATTTTTAAAAAGAGGGGCCAAATTTGTTTTAGCCTCATCATTTTTAAGCCTTAATAGCTTAAATTTGTTTGCAAATGAGACTAAGGAGGCTCAAATGCCAAAACTTAAATTACACAATGGGCTTGAAATGCCCCTACTTGGCTTTGGCACTTTTCAAATTTCAGGCTCTGATGCTCAAAAAAGCGTTGAAGAAGCTATTAGTGTGGGTTACCGCCTCATTGACACGGCTCAGTATTATCAAAATGAAAGTGAGGTAGGAGCTGGGGTTAAAGCTACCATAAAAGGCGGGCTTAAGAGGGAGGATTTTTTCATCACCACAAAGATCACTCCAAAAAATTATGAGGACACTAAAAGAGCCATTGAGCAAAGCTTAAAAAGGCTTGATCTTAATTATATTGATTTACTTTTGATACATTGGCAAAGTGCTGATGCTGAGGCTATGTGGAAGGCTTTTGAGGAAGCTCATGATCAAAAGCTTGTAAAAAGTCTTGGTATTTCAAATTTTA
The DNA here is from genome assembly GCF_006864365.1 of Campylobacter sp. MIT 99-7217. Classification (NCBI taxonomy): domain Bacteria; kingdom Pseudomonadati; phylum Campylobacterota; class Epsilonproteobacteria; order Campylobacterales; family Campylobacteraceae; genus Campylobacter; species Campylobacter sp. MIT 99-7217. Next base: position 168,333 of record NZ_QHLJ01000005.1, on the reverse strand, counting down.
GCCGTGAAAGATTTAGTGATTTTATGAAAAAAATCCGCATAAAGCCTGTGCTTAATCAGCTTGAAACCCATGTTTTCTTTCAAAGAGCTGATTATCAAAGCTTTTTGGAGCAAAACGGGGTCAAACTTCAGGCTTGGAGTCCTTTCGCTCAGGGCAAAAATAATTTTTTCAAAAATGAAGTTTTAAGCAAAATTGGCTCAAAATACAATAAAACCCCAGCTCAAATAGGGCTTAAATACCTAGCTCAAAGGGGCATTAGCGTGATACCAAAGACTACAAAAAAGCAAAGAATGATAGAAAATATCAGCATATTTGACTTTGAGCTAAGTAAGGAAGATCTAAGCTTGATAGCCGGACTTGATACAGGAAAAAGTGTCTTTGGCTGGTTTGAGGGTTGATTTAAGGCTAAATTTCAAATTTAGCCCTTACAAACACCAGGTGTCAGCTTTTATAATTTCATAAATATTTAAATTTATACACTCAAAAAGGTAAAAAATGTTCTTGCAAACAATAAACAAAATCTTTAGCCTAAAACAAGGCGAAATAAGGCTTTTACTCTTAAGCGTGCTTTTTATCTTTATGCTTTTTAGCTCTTATGCGATCTTGCGTCCTTTGCGTGATGCTTTGGGACTTGAGGGCGGACAAGATGAGCTAAAATGGCTTTTTTTAGGCACTTTTATAGCTACTATTCTTGGCTCTTTATTAGCCATGCGTTTAAGTGGGGCTGTGAAGCGTAAATTTTATCTTAATGCCATTTTTATCTTTTTTGCCTCAAATTTGCTTTGTTTTTATGTGGCTTTATTTTTTATATCTACGAATTCACAGGGCTTTGTTTGGCTTGCGAGGATTTTTTATGTTTGGGTAAGCGTTTTTAATCTTTTCATCATCTCTAGTGCTTGGAGCTTGCTTGCTGATATTTTTAACAAGGATCAAAGCAAAAGGCTTTTTGGTATCATCACAGCCGGAGCAAGCCTTGGAAGCATACTTGGAGCTTTTAGCGTTAAGCTTCTTTCAAGCCATTTAGACGCCCAAAATTTCATACTCATATCCGTTCTTTTGCTCTTTTTAGTCCTCATACTCAAGGCGTTTTTGCTCAAAGAAAGCCTAAAACTCTTAGAAGAAAAGCAAAAATTCATACAAAGATTTAACACGCCCATAGGCTCAAAAAGTGCGTTTATAGGCTTTTCTATCATTATAAAGTCTAAATTTTTACTCGTTTTTGTGGGCTTTATCTTGCTTTTAACAAGCGTAAGCACCTTTTTATACATGGAGCAAGCTAGGATCATCAGCGAGCTTTTTCCAAAAAGCGATCCAAACTCAAGGGCTTTAAGGACGGCTGCCTTTGCAAATATAGATTTTATCGTGCAAAGTTTAAGCTTTATCATTCAAATTTTCTTCACAGCCAAAATCGCAAATTTAAGCCTAAAATGGCTACTTTGTCCGCTTGGCTTTATACTAAGCTTTGCCTTTGTGATCCTAGCTTTTACGCACCCTGCCTTACTTCCTATCATCATTGCTATGAGCGTGCGAAGGGTTGGCGAATACGCCCTTGTCAAGCCAGCTAGAGAAATGCTCTTTGTGCCTTTGAGTAGCGAGGAAAAATACAAGGTCAAAAATTTCTTAGATACCGTGGTTTATAGAGGCGGAGACGCACTTTCCGCCCAGCTTGAAGCAAGCTTGTTACACTTTGGCGTAGCTTTTACTCTCATTAGTGGTGGAGTTTTGTCCTTTTTATGGGGTATTTTAGGACTAAAACTAAGTAAAGACTATGAGAAAAATTTTTAAATTTAGGGGTTAAGATTTTTACTTTGCTATGTTTGCAACTGCAAAGAATTTGCCATTATGCTTTTTAGCGTTTGCGTAAATTTATAAATGAGGTATTAAAAACCCACTCATTTAAGCCACTTTGAGCTTTTATAATTTAGCTCTTTTAGTATATTTTAGTTTGTGCGATCTTACCTACTTCAAATTAAAAAATTTAGGCTTAATGCCACCATAAGATATTTAGACATGTTTTTAATGATAAAAAGAATAAAAATTTAAGAGAGGATTATAAATTTAGAGAAGTTTTAAATGGGGTTTGGCTTAGCAAACCCCATAAATTCTTAGAATTTATATAATGCTTGAAGGCGAACTGTGCTTTTTTTGTATTGATCACTATCAACACCAGAAGGCACATCACTTGAAGCATCAAGATAAGAGTAGTAAGCTAGGAAGCCAAGATTTTTGTTATAGTTATAGCTTAGCTCGCCTACGATTTCTGATTTTTTACCACCACCAGCGGCAACACCATAATGTCCTGCTTTAGTGCTACCAAAGACATATTGAGCGCCTATGCGGATATCTTGAGGTAGAGTATAACCAGCTCCTACATAAGTATAAGCACTTTTACCAAGAGCATCAGTTAGTCTTGAACCCTCAGCATAGAAAAGTTCTTTACCAAGTAAGCCTATAGAGTTTTGATCTTCTACAGTATTTACTGTAACCTTATCATCTTTACCATAGCTTACATAACCAAGTGTTCCATCAAAGCCATAACCCTTGATCGTACCATCAACTCTGTATAACATACCATTATCAACAGCATTATTAAGCTTATCTTTAAGTGCTGAGTCAAGTGAGTTTCCAAGATAAGAAGCTCTTATGTTCCACTTAAGATCTTCAGCAAGATCTAAGCCGTATTTTACATCAAGTGCATAAAGTGTAGCTCTTTTTTGCATATAACCAAACCAAACTTGTGCATCAAGACTTGATCCACCAAGATCAAAAGAGGTTATAGCTGCTGCACCATAAAGATTTTGTCTATAAAAGAAATCAGATACATAAGCATAGCTACCAGCACCTGTTCCTTGAACTTGACTAGCTACTACATTTTGATAAGCTGAAGCTCCGCCTTTGTTATTTGCAAAAGCTCTTTCGCCATCGCCTACTTCAAAGCCATCGACCCAAAAAGCTGCTAAGGTAACACCCTCGATAGAAGTGTTTACAAGCTTACCAGCTATACCCACCATATCATCTGTCCAGATAGTGCCTAGCTCTTGACGACCTACGATCACTGAGGTTGCATAGTCGCTGTTTGTATACTCTAAGTAAGCTTGGCGAAGGTTAAAAGCTCTTTGTGTATCTGCACTATTGCCATTTGTAGTAGGACCATAACCACCATTTGCTGACTCACCATACTGAGCTTGACCAAATACCTTAAAATCATCAGCTATACTTGCCTTTACACCAAGTCTTGCTCTGATCTTGTGGCTTTGTTTTGAAGTCGCTGTAGAGCTTTGTCCTATAAGAGGAGCTGCCACATCACTTGCTGTATCATAGCGGTAACGCAAATTTCCTGTAAAATCAACATTTTTAATCGCATCTTCTAAAGAAACAGCGTTTAATGCTGATAAAGAACCAGCAGCTAAGGCTGCAACTAAACTTAGTTTTACTAACTTCATTGAGAATTCTCCTTTACTGAAATTTAAAATTAGTGGTATTAGTGTAGCATAAGAGTTCGTAAAACTTGCTTAAATTTTGTTTAAAATGCCCAAAAATAGAATAAAATTTATAAGATTTAAAAGATAAAATTTGTTTTTTTAGGGTTTGTTTAGACAAACCCTAAGTGAAAATTAGAATTTATAAAGTGCTTGAAGACGGATAGTGTTTTTCTTGTAATTATCTTCATTTAAGCCGGATCTGAGATCACTTGAGGCATCAAGATAAGAATACCAAGCTTGGAAATTTAAAGCCTTGTTATAATCATAACTTACTAAGCCTAAAATTTCTTGCTTTTTACCACCGCCATCTTCTGAGCCTAAAGCACCTACCTTAGTTGCACCAAAAAGATAATGCACATTTAAGCTCACACCTTGAGGGAGAGTATAGCCTACTTTTGCATAAGCATAAGCATTTTCACCCTTATCGCCTGTAAGGTTTGATCCTTTTGAGTAGAAAAGTTCTTTGCCCGGTAAGCCTAGTTTGCCTGTGTCTTCAACTGTGTTTACGGTGTAAGCGTCTTTTTTACCATAGCCAAGATATCCAAGTGTTCCGTTAAAACCATAACCCTTGAGATCGCCTTCTACTCTATAAAAAGTGCCATTATCTACTTTTGCTTGGTAGCGTCTAGCAACATAGTCTTTCAAAGTAGAATCAACAGAGTTTCCTAGATAAGAAGCTCTTAAGCCCCAATTTAAATCCTCAGCTATATCAAGGCTGTATTTTACATCAAGAGCATAAAGAGAGGCTCTTTTTTGCATAAAACCATACCAAAGTTGAGCGTCGATCTTTTGTCCTCCAAGATCAAAAGAGGTTACAGCAGCTGCACCGTAAAGGTTTTGTCTAAAGAAGAAATCGTGGAGGTTAGTTCCAGGAATGTCTTGATTTTGTGCGTTTTTAAGATTTGTAGTAAAAAGCGTGGTATTAAAAGCTTCATCGCCATCACTTTCCATTTCAAAACCATCGACCCAAAAAGCTGCTAAGGTAACGCCCTCGATAGAAGTGTTTGTAAGCTTACCAGCTATACCCACAAAATCATCTGTCCATATAGTGCCTAATACTTGGCGACCAACAGAGGCTGAGGTTGCGTAATCACTCAAGACATATTCTAAATATGCTTGGCGAAGTTTTAAAGAACCTTGAGTATCAGCACGGTTGCCATCAGCTACAGAACCATAACCACCCTCATTAGAGTTTCCATACTGAGCTTGACCAAAGACTCTAAATTCATCAGAGATATGGGCATTAGTGTTAAGCTGGGCTCTTAAGCCGTGTCTTTGTTTTCTTTTGATAGAACTTTGAGTGTTATTTGCAAAGGCACTTGCTGTATCATAGCGGTAACGCAAATTTCCTGTAAAATCAACATTTTTAATCGCATCTTCTAAAGAAACAGCGTTTAATGCTGATAAAGAACCAGCAGCTAAGGCTGCAACTAAACTTAGTTTTACTAACTTCATTGAGAATTCTCCTTTACTGAAATTTAAAATTAGTGGTATTAGTGTAGCATAAGAGTTCGTAAAAATAACTTAAATGAAAATTAAACAACTTAAAAAGATCAATGGGGATAGGAAATGCCTTTTTGGTATAGATAAGAATTTATGATAAAAATAAATTTAAATTAAACAAGCGTAATTGTTCAACTACGCTTGTTTGAGTTTTAGAAATTATATATGGCTTGAAGACGGACAGTGTTTTTCTTGTAATTATCTTCATTTAAGCCAGATCTGAGATCACTTGAGGCATCAAGATAAGAATACCAAGCCAAGAAATTTAGGTTTTTGTTGTAGTTGTAGCTTACCTCGCCTACGATTTCTTGCTTTTTGCCACCGCCATCTTCTGAGCCTAAAGCACCTACCTTAGTTGCACCGAAGATATAAGTAAGACCGATTCTCACATCTTGAGGGAGGGTATAACCCGCTACTGCATAAGCATAAGCATTTTCACCCTTATCGCCTGTAAGGTTTGATCCTTTTGAGTAGAAAAGTTCTTTACCTGCTAAGCCAAGCTGACCTACATCTTCAACTGTGTTCACGGTGTAAGCGTCTTTTTTACCATAGCCAAGATATCCAAGTGTTCCATCAAAGCCATAGCCTTTTAAAGCACCCTCCACCCTATAAAAAGTGCCATTATCTACTTTTGCTTGGTAGCGTCTAGCAACATAGTCTTTCAAAGCTGAATCAACAGAGTTTCCTAGATAAGAAGCTCTTAAGCCCCAATTTAAATCCTCAGCTATATCAAGGCTGTATTTTACATCAAGAGCATAAAGAGAGGCTCTTTTTTGCATAAAACCATACCAAAGTTGAGCGTCGATCTTTTGTCCTCCAAGATCAAAAGAGGTTACAGCAGCTGCACCGTAAAGGTTTTGTCTAAAGAAGAAATCGTGGAGGTTGTCTTTTGTTCCATTTTCAAAAAGTGCAAAAGCTTCATCGCCATCGCCTTCCATTTCAAAGCCATCGACCCAAAAAGCCGCTAAGGTAACGCCTTCAATAGAAGTGTTCGTAAGCTTACCAGCTATACCCACAAAATCATCTGTCCATATAGTGCCTAGCTCTTGGCGACCAACAGAAGCTGAGGTTGCGTAATCACTCAAGACATATTCTAAATACGCTTGGCGAAGAACAAAAGGTTCATCAGTTTTTGCTCTGTTGTTGTTGCCGTTACCAGTTGTAGGACCATAACCACCCTCTGTTGTTGGCTGAAACTGAGCTTGACCAAAGACTCTAAATTCATCAGAAATATGAGCTTTTGCACCAAGAACAGCCCTAAAGTTGTGGTTTTGCTTTCCTCCAACAGAACTTTGAGTGTTGTTTGCAAAGTCGCTTGCTGTGTTGTAGCGGTAACGCAACTGACCTGAAAGATCAACATTTTTAATCGCTTCTTCTAAAGAAACAGCGTTTAATGCTGATAAAGAACCAGCAGCTAAGGCTGCAACTAAACTTAGTTTTACTAACTTCATTGAGAATTCTCCTTTACTGAAATTTAAAATTAGCACACACACTATAACATAAGAACTTGAAAAGAATTCTTAAATAAAGCTAAAAAATCCTAAAAACATGAGTAAAAATGTGTAAAATCGTAAATTTTATACAAAAAATCAGAATGGATTTTGTACATTTTGTTTGAGATAAAAATCCCCTAAACCAATAAGCTTATAAGCTTGATATTTTATTTAAAATAATTTAAGAAGCTTTTTATAAAATCAAGCTTAGCCTTTTTGAGCTAAAACGGCTAAGATATAAGGTTCAATGATAAATTTGCATTAATTCTTAAGCCCAAAAAGAATAAATTTTCAATTCCTTATAAATTTAAAACCCCTTTAAAATGACTAAGCTTAATATCTTATCCTTACTTACTTTGCTAGTTTAGCTATAATTTATCTCAAATCTTAATCCTTTAGCTAAAACAAAAATTATCAAAAAGATTTTTACTCTTTTTCAAAGCCTTAAACCAATAAATTTTTGAGCTGATAAATTTAAGCTAAATCAAGAGCCACCTTGCCATTTTTAAGCTCTGCAACCTTGACTTTGATCATATCGCCTTCTCTTAGCATGGTTTGAATTTTAGAGCCGTGCAAAAGCCCATCTATACCATCTCTTAGCTCAACAAATGCTCCAAAAGGTGCTATGGTTTTTACCTTGCCTTCAAATTCTTCGCCTATATCAAAATGAGGAAGCTCTTTTTTAAAAGGCTTTTTGCCTGCAAATTTAGTATCTTTAGAAATAAGCGCTAAGATATAATCCTTAGCCTCTTTTACTTGAGTAGAATTTGTCCCAGCGATCTTTACTCCTCCTTGATCTCGGTCAAGGTCGATCGAAACGCCAAATTTATCAATGATTTCTTTAATAGTTTTGCCCGCTTGACCTATGATATCGACTATTTTCTTTGGATCTATGCTAAAAAGCTCAAGTTTTGGTAGGTTTTCTTCATTGACAATGATTTTTCTATCAGCTTCTTCCATGATAGAAAGAATATGAAGTCTTGCTTCTTTTGCTTGATATAAGGCAGTTTTTAGCGTGTCTTGATCTATGCCACCTAGTTTTATATCCATTTGTAAGGCTGTGATACCCTCCTTGCTTCCTGCAACCTTAAAATCCATATCCCCATCATGATCTTCAAGTCCCATTATATCAGTAAGCACAGCTGTTTGACCCTCTTCAAACACAAGTCCCATAGCAACACCTGCTACAAGCTTTGCACTCTTTACCCCAGCAGCACGAAGAGCCAAAGCTCCACCGCAAACAGTAGCCATAGAACTTGAGCCGTTGCTTTCTAAAATTTCACTCACCAAGCGGATCACAAAGGGATAAGCCTCATCTACGCTTGGATATAAGGCTCTTTTAGCTAAATTTCCATGCCCTAGCTCTCTTCTACCCGGTGCTTTTATAGGGCTTGCTTCGCCTACTGAAAAGCCCGGAAAATTGTAATTAACCATAAATCTTTCGCTTATAGGTGCTTTTTCGGTAAGCAAATCAAACATTTGAGCATCGCTATCGCTACCTAGAGTCGCAACAACAAGGGCTTGAGTTTGTCCTCTCGTAAAAAGACAAGAACCATGTGCATTTGGCAGGATATTTGTTTCTATGCTGATAGGACGCACTTCATTTAAGGCTCTGCCATCAGCTCTTTTTTTCTCAGTGATGATTTGGTGGCGAACGATCTTTCTTTTAGCCTTATTTAAAGCATTTAACACCTCTTCTTCGTCCCAGCTTGCATCAACTACGATTTGATGAGATAAAACTTCTTTTGCAAGCTCATAAATTTCGCTAGCTCTTTCGCTTTTTGCCATTTGGTTGATCGCATTTTTAAGCTTGGCTGAGAAATTATCTTCCACAAAACTAAGAAGTTCTAAATTTTCATTTTCGATTTTGTATTCTAAATTTGCTGTTTTTCTATGCTTTAAAAATAGCTCTTCATATGAATTTGAGCCATTTAAAATCGCTTTTTGAGCAAGATTTAAAGCATGTAAAACCTCATCTTCACTTAGCTCATTCATAGCCTGTATATCTTCATTTTTACTTGGTAAAGCTCTCATTTCTATCATCAAAAGCTCATCTTTAACACCTGCTACATAAAGATCAAGGCTTGATTTTTTAAGCTCGGTATTGCTTGGATTTAAAACAAACTCATGATCAATCCTTGCTATACGCACTCCACAAACAGGAGCTTTGATAGGAATATCACTTAAAAAAAGTGCCACACTTGCAGCATTTAAGCTCATCACTTGCAAATCCACTTCACTATCAGCACTTAAAACCATGACAACAATTTGCGTTGGATAGGCATAACCCTTTGGAAAAAGAGGTCTTAAGGATCTATCGATAATGCGAGCTGTTAGGGTTTCTGCATCACTTGGCTTGGTTTCTCTTTTGATATAACCACCCGGGATTTTACCCACTGAATAAGTTTTTTCAATATATTGCACAGTTAAAGGCAAAAAGTCCTCATCTACAGGTTTATTTTCCCTAGCGACTGTGGCTAAAACAACGCTTTTTCCTTGCCTCATCAAAACAGCTCCTGCGGCTTGCTTGGCAACCTTATCCACATCAAAAATTTCTAAATGGTGGTTTAGTTCTATGCTGTATTGCATTTTTTCTCCTTGTTTTTGATGAAAAAGCGAGCTTACTAAATTTTGCTTTCAAAACTTAGTAAGCACCTTTTTTCATCTTTGATAATAAGTTATAGCTAAAAAAGGCTAACCTTTCTTAAATAGAACTTATAAAGAATTTACAGCATTTTCATTTTCTTCTAAGGCAAAGTCATACTTCACACCTCCTATAGGATAGAGATTGAAAACAAAATACACCCCACTTTTGTTTTTTGCCTTGATACCTGCACTTGTAAGCTGAGGATCTATCCTTTCTCTATACATTAAAGAATAATTCCAACATTTTCTTTGAAAGGTATAGCCAAGCTCCCAAGAATTAATATTTGCTCTATTTGTATCAAACCAAATACCTGAAAAGAAATTAAAATTTGCATTATAAGAATAATTTGCCTGAGTTCCTATAAAGCTGTATTTTGGTGCTTGAGAAATGACACCATTTTGACGCACTGACAAATCACTATCGTATTTATAAGCATGAGAGAAATTTAAGTTAAAGCGGTTAAAATCAATATCAATGCCACTTAAAACCTTGACAAAGCGTCTTTGTATGTAAGAATACTCAGCCTCATTTGAAAGAGTGATATTTTGGCTCAAATAATACTCAACAAGATTATTTAGCTTATCCCAACTTGTGATATCTATGTCATAATTAACATTAAGCCTATGTTTAAATTTCTTTTCACCCTTGTTGTTATAAAAATACTGCACAGCTTTGAGCTTAAAATCCTGTGGGCTTGTGTTGGTTTTTAAAAAATCCTCAGTGATTTCGCCTGATTTTGCACCCGTTAAAAAATACTCAGCTCCAAAATGTAAGCTATGGTAAAAATAAGAATAAGGCTTTGAAAGATCGGTATAAAGATAAAAGGTGTGGGAGTTTTCAAAGCGGTATTCTTTGTCTTTTTGGTATTGTGGACGGTTAGCATAATGAGCGATAGAATAATGCAAACTTTCACTAAATTTAAAATGCAAAAAATCATCAAATATACCCATATGATAAGTAAGCGGAAGGTCAAAATCCATGTAGTTTGCATAAGTGCCTATTTCTCTATAATACCTATGAAAATTAGCATCAAATGAATATTGGATATAGTTGTTAAAAATGCCATCTAAAAATCTATGATACTGAAATGAGGGGTATTCTTGAAGCGTATTTTTGTTATTTGCTACTGAGGTATCTATATAATACTTGGAATACATGGCATAATAATTATTTTCATCAGCTAAAAAATAATTAAATTTAGAAGTTGCCAAAGAGGTTAAATCCCTATAATCCCTACGCCCTAAATTAAGATAATCCACATCATTAAGATAAATTCCATCTATCCACAAACCCTCTTGGAAATTGTTTGAGAAAAAATCCTTGATGAGATTTGTTCTTAGGTATTTAAATTCAAATCCAAAATGTTGTTTATTTTTTAACTGCTCCTTTTTAAAATAAGCATTTTGTTCCCTAAAATATCCTGTATTAAACTCGGCATTAGAATACATTGAATCAACAATCCTAAAAGTCGTATACGATCCTAAACCTCTTGAGCTTCTATACTGAGGGTCAAGCTCTAGATCCCAGCTATCATATGCTGCTATGTAAATTGGTTGTTCATAATAAAAACCATCATTTGAATTTAGCTCTATTTTTGGTATCAAAAGCCCCGTTTGTCTTGAGGTATCTACACTAAAACCAAAATAAGGAAGATAGAAAATAGGCACATTTTTTACATAAAATTTAGCATTATAGACATTAAGAAACTGGGTATCTCTGTTAAGATCTGCACTGCTAAATTTAATCTGCCAATCAGGATTTTCTACATTACAACTTGAAACGCTTGAGTTTTTTCCTGTGAAGAATTTATCATCAAGCGAACTTTGTCCGCTTTGAAACCAAACTTCCATATCGTTATTTGCAAAAAAAAAGTTTTCAAAATCAGCCTCATTGGAGTTTAAATTTACCTTAGCATAGCAAGAATTGATCTTTTCTTTTTCGCCTCTTAAGACATTGACATTTCCAAAAAGTTCTATATCTTTGGTTTTATCGTTGTATTTTGCCTTGTTTGCACTGATAAAATACTCATCTGAAAATACTAAAACTTCAGAATCTGAACTTATAATATCGCCACTTTTTTGAGCCGAACTTGTATAAAAATCTACTTGCTGAGGAGTTGCATATAAACTAAAAAAAGAGGTAAAAAAAAGCAGAGCTTTACGCAAGTTCTATCACCACAGTTTTTGCTACATAATCTTGCCAAGTCTTTCTTGCATCATTACTTAAAGCCCAAGCAAAACCAAGCATAAAAGCCATATCGCTCAACTGACGCACGATAGAGCGGATCATACTTTGAGCTATACTTGGTTTATCAAGGAGATTTTCATCAAGAATGGCTATTTTGCAAATAATCTTTCCTATACTTGCTCCATACAAATAAGTAAAAATACTATGATAAGCAAACTGGAGCAAGATAAGTCCATAAAGAAAATTTTGCACTATAAGTAGAACTTCAAATTCATCTTTTGCATTGATGATTTGGTTAAAAAGTATGGCTATAGTGATGAAACTTAAAATAATATTGTCGATAAAATACGCAAGCACTCTTTTTGTAAAACTCGCGATCTTTAAACCCTCTCTATCAAGTCTTGAAAGTAAATCATTATCCATGAAGCACCTGTGCTGCTATATCTTTTCTAAACTGCTTGCCCTTAAAATAAACATTCTCACAAAGCTTGTAAGCATTTTTTTGGGCTTGCTCTATGCTCTTACCCACTCCAACACAAACCAAAATCCTACCTCCACTTGCATAAAGCTTCTTATCTTCAAGGCTTACTCCAGCATAAGAAAGATGCGTGCGAGCTGGTATATCTTTTATATCAATGAGTTCTTTATCGCTTGATTTATAGGGATAATTCTTACTTGCACATACCACGCCTACAGCAAATTCATCTTTAATGACAATGTTTGTATATTTAAGTCTTTTTTGAACGCTTGCAAGGATAAGCTCTAAAGGGTTTTCTATCAAGGGCATTAAAACTTCGCACTCTGGATCTCCAAAACGCACATTAAATTCCAAAACATAAGGTTCATGATCCACAACCATAATGCCAGCAAATAAAACACCTTTAAATTCGTTGTTTTCAGCTTTCATTCCCCTAAGTGTTGGAATGATGATATCTTTTTTTATCTTTTCCAAAAGCCTTTCATCAGCTAAGGTACTTGGGGCATAAGCTCCCATTCCTCCTGTGTTTGGACCCTCATCATGATCAAGCAATTTTTTATGATCTTGTGCTGCTGGCAAAAGCACGAAATCTTGCCCATCACAAACAGCAAAAACGCTAAGCTCAAAGCCTTGCAAAAACTCCTCTATCACTACGCTTTTTCCAGCCTCGCCAAAGCTTTTCCCACTTAGCATTTTTGAAGCTGCTTGCAAAGCTTCATCGCTAGTTTGTGCGATAATCACGCCTTTTCCCGCACAAAGTCCGTCAGCTTTTACGACTATGGGAGGATTTAATTTTTTTATAAACTCACTTGCCTCGTCTAAATTCCTAGTGCTTAAAAAACGCGCTGTTTTGATATTATGTCTTTTTAAAAAGTCTTTCATAAAAACTTTAGAGCTTTCAAGTCTCGCGGCTGATTTACTTGGACCAAAGATAGCTAAATTTTCTTTTTCAAAGCGATCAACTATACCACGAGCCAAAAAATCCTCGCTTCCAACGATACACAAATCAATTTTTTCATTTTTTGCAAAGAAAAGTAGCTCCTCATCTGTTTTAAAGCTTAAATTTTTCCCCAAATTTAAAGTGCCACCATTTCCGGGCGCGAAAAAAAACTCCCTATCCTCAGCTTTTAAAGCTAAAGCTATGGAATATTCTCTAGCTCCACTACCTAAAATTAAAATCTTCATTTTAACTCCTAAAAACCCAAATGGTCGTTTGCACAAGCACTGACCCTAAAAGATCAAAGCATACCGCTAGGCTATCCTTAAAGGCTACAACTTCTCGCTTTTTTCAAAGCTCAAACGACGCCACAGACACATTGTAATAGCACACTCGCAGTAAAATAATAATGTGTTGGATCCTCTTTAACGCTAGACGAGCCATTCAGGCGTAAGTATTATAACTTTTTAAAGCTTAAAGATTAATGCAAAATCAAAGAAGTTTAAATTTAGTCTTACCTTGTCTGTCAAAATTTTTACCCTCTAATATGACATCGGCTGTTTTTTCCCAAAGATTTTTTTCATCCAAATATACCATATCAAAATTATTATCACGCATTAAGGATTGGTAATTAACCTTTTTGGGAGCGTATTTTACGATAAAGTAAGGATTGAGTGTAAAAACTTGAATCTTTATTTTTGTAAGCAAATCAAGATCCGTTGTAACGACCAGGAATTTTTTTCTGTGTTCTTTTGTGATTTTTTGCACATAAGCTAAAAGTTTTTGATCAGTTGGATTTAAAGAGCTTTTATCTAAACGACTAAGATAAAGTTCAGCAAAAGAAATCACACAAAATGAATTTTCTATATTATTTCTTGTAAAATATGAATTTTTAACCCCAGAAGATTTTAAGGCTATATTCCAAATATATCTATCCATAATAGTCGCACACATATTAAGCCCTGTAACGATTTTATGAAAGAGCTTTTCTCTTGAAAGCTTAAAAGCATTTTCAAAAAGTGCGTAATTTTTCTTATAAAAATCAGCCCTTAAGGCTTCTAATTTTTTTAAGGTTTCTTCAAAATAGTTAATTTCCTTTAAAAGTTCATCCATTCTTTCTTGTTTTTTTTGAAGTTTTTCCGCATCAGGCTTTGGCTTTGAACTTTCAAGCTTGTGTTCCATTTGAGTGCTTTTAAGCTGGTGCTTACAAGAAGCAAGGCGGTTTTTGCGTTGATCAATAGTCGCAGCTAGGGCTTGATAATGACACTGCAAAGACAAAAAGGTTTCATTAAAAATTTTTACTATATTCAAAAGCTTTTGTTTATCTCTCATGTCATTATATGAGTTTTCAAGGTGCATCATAATGCTTCGAATAGATGCAAATTGGGTTTGATTTATGGAATTATCCATAAAAAGCAAGGTATCAAAAGCCTTGATCAAAAATCTTTTTACGATAAAATAATCAAGCACACAAGGAACATCTTTGATATTATCAACGCTAACCTTTAAGGCTTCTACGGCTAAAATTTCTCCTGAAAAATACTTCTGTATAGCCTGAGGGATAGTAAGAGATAAGGGGATAGCATCCATTGTATCAAAATCAATAGTTCTAAAAAGCTGAGTGATATAAGCACTTCTGCGTGAGTTTTGTAAGTCTTCAAGCTCTTCATCTCCGGCAGTTCTAAAAAAATCCTGTTCAGTGATAAAATCACCCTCTTTAAATTCTTGAAATTTTGATGGACGAATACCCGTAATATGTTTTCCATCAGCACGAAATTCAACGAGCATTCCAACACTTGGCATACTTTTTTTATCATGCCAGCTTTGCCCATTGAAATCAAAAAAAATCTTTGCATTATCCATAACAGTTCCACGCCCAGTGGAATCCATATATACCATTATTTTTCCGTGCATTTCTTTCCTTAAAGCTTTTGTAGCTCTAGATTGTAACTTTTATTTCATAAAAAAACTATAAATTTTTATATTTTTTATAAAAATTCATTTTAAATTCACAAAAGAATTATACTATTTCGTCGAAAAAATTATCATTGAAATTTTAAAGGAAAATAAAATACTATGTTTATTTACCAGTACATAAAACACCCCAAACGCGTAGGAGCTTTATGTTCTAGTTCTCAAAAACTTGGTCTTGTTATTACAAAAGATTTAAATTTAAAAAAAGCTTCTAATATAGTAGAAATAGGTTCTGGAACAGGAGCATTCACAAGACACATACTCAAGCAAAAACAAGAAAATACTAATTTTTTTGCTGTTGAGATCAATCAAACCATGGCAATAAATTTAGTAAAAAAAGTTGGCAAAATCGATATAGAAGTAGGCGATGCCAAGTCTTTAAAGCAAATGCTAGAAAGAAGAAATATGCCTCATGCAAACCTCATTATCAGTGGAATTCCTTGGGCTATGCTTAAGGACATAGAGCAAGAAAGGCTTTTGCAAGTGATTTATGAGAGCTTAGCTGAAAATGGAGAATTTCGAACCTTTGCTTATATCCTACCTACACTTAAGGCTAAAAATTTTAGACAAAAACTATTTAAACTTTTTAAAGAAGTTCAAATTTCAAAAACAATTTGGCAAAATATTCCGCCTGCTTTTGTATATTTTTGTAAAAAATAAACTTTCAAGGCTAAAACCAAGACTTTGGCATAAGCTCGCTTAATATCTCTTCATTTTCTAGCATGATCTCTATTTGGCTGTATTTTTTAGCCCATGATGGATCATTAACTCTTTGCAAGCTCCACAAGGAGAAAGCAAGGTTTTGTCGCTATCAAGTGCTAGGATACGCCTAAGCTCATATTCACCCCAAATACAAAAAAATGATAAGCATACTAAAAATAGCACTTCGCTATCCCATGCACTATCCACACACGCCCACATAGATCTTACCCTTGCTACTTTGCAAGCTTACAGTTTACTTTAAAATTTGATGAAAGCCTATGAGGCTTTAAAGCCTTGTAAGCTTCATCATATAATCTTTGCCAACTTTGATCCATTATTCCCATTCTATCGTAGCTGGTGGCTTGCTTGATATATCATAAACCACGCGGTTTATCCCCTGAACCTCATTTATTATGCGGCGGCTAATATTTTCCAAAAGCTCATAAGGCAAATGCGAAAAGCTAGCCGTCATTCCATCACTTGCATTGACAACGCGAAGACAAATTGTATTATCATAGCTGCGGTTATCACCCATTACGCCGACACTTTTTACATTTAAAAGCACGCAAAAAGCCTGCCAAGTCTTATCATACCAGCCGCTACTTCTAAGCTCTTCAAGTAAGATAGTATCAGCTCTTCTTAAAAGCTCTAAGCCCTGCTCATTTACCTCGCCCATAATGCGAATAGCAAGACCTGGACCAGGAAAGGGATGGCGGAAAACTACTTCCTTGCTAAGCCCTAGTTCAAGCCCTAAAGAGCGCACCTCATCTTTAAAAATTTCTTTCAAAGGCTCGATTAATTTTAAGCTCATCTTTTCAGGCAAGCCTCCTACATTGTGATGTGATTTTATGGTCTTACTAGCACCGATAACCGAACTTTCAATGATATCAGTATAAAGCGTGCCTTGGGCTAGGAATTTAACGCCTTTGTGTTTTTTAGCCTCTTCTTCAAAGACCTCGATAAAGGTCTTTCCTATGATCTTTCTTTTTTGCTCAGGATCAAGCACACCCTTTAAACGGCTTAAAAAAAGCTTGCTAGCATCAAGGCTGATTAAGCTTATGCCTAAAGTGTTTTTAAACATAAACTCAACCTGCTGCCTTTCTCCTGCTCTTAAAAGACCGTTATCAACAAAGACTATGATAGCTTGATCCTTAATAGCACTTGCTAAAAGAGCAGCTACCACAGAGCTATCAACGCCCCCACTTACCGCACAAAGCACCTTAGAAGCTCCTACTTCTTCGCGGATTTTTTTAATCTGCTCCTTAGCAAAGCTTCCCATATTCCAAGAACTTTCACACTTGCAAATAAATTTAGCGAAATTTTTTAATATGCTTTTTCCAAACTCGCTGTGTTCAACTTCTGGGTGAAACTGCAAGGCATAAAAGTTAAGATCTTCATTTGCAAATACGCAAAACTCGCTGTTTTCACTTGTGGCAAGCACCTCGTAATCCTTTGGTAAGCTTTCTACCTTATCAGAGTGACTCATCCAAACGATTTGCTTTTTAGGCAAATTTTTAAACAAAGCACTATCTTTTTTAAGGTATATTTGAGCCTTGCCATATTCTTTATGCCCTGCAGGTGCAACCCTTGCTTTAAAATAATGAGCCATTAATTGCATACCATAACAAATGCCTAAAATAGGCAAGCCCAAGTCAAAAATACCCTTATCGCAAAAATACGCATCCTTAGCATAAACACTAGCTGGGCCTCCGCTTAAAATGATACCCCTTGGCTCTTTGGCTTTGATATCGCTTAAATTTACATTAAAAGGCATTATTTCAGCATAAAAGCCCTGCTCTCTTAGCCTTCTAGCAATAAGCTGGGTGTATTGGGAACCAAAGTCTAAAACTAAAATATCTACTTTCTTCATCTTTTTTTCCTTATCCTACCAACGATTTAAATCCTGATATACTCTCTTATCAATCACGGTTGCATTTTCATCTTTTAACTCATAAAAAGGATTTGCCTTATATCCACAAGCTACGAAAATTAAACATACATATGCTATAATAAACACATGAAAAAAACTCGAAATAAATTTCAAATCAACACCGCCTCAAGCGCTATCGCTCAGCTTATGCAAAAAAAACATTTTACGCCCTTGAAAAATCAAATTTTTTATAAAGATTTTTTACATGTCATGATGAGTGCTTCGCACCAAAGACTTATCTCAAAAATCTTTATACATAATTATACCCTAATGATACTTACAAAAAGTTCAAGTGGCGCACAAGAATTAAATCATGATGATGTTAAATTTAATCTTAAATTCCTCATCAAGCTTTATGCTCAAAAAAACCCTCTAAGTCCATTTTCTTCGGTAAAAGAAATAAAAATTTTTATGGATAGAAATTTCTCAAAAACGCTAAGCGTTAAAAATAATCCTCAAAAAAATACCTTTTTAGAGCTTAGCAATGGAACTTTCAAAAATCCCTTTGAAAATCCAAATTTAGCCCAAAAATTTGAAGAGCTAAGAAAGGCTATCAAAGATGCAAAAAAAGCCTGAAAGCTTGCTTGAAAAAGAGCTTCAAAGCCTGCCTAATACACCCGGAGTATATCAATTTTTTAACGCTCAAAATAAGCTTTTATATGTGGGCAAGGCAAAGGATCTTAAAAAAAGGGTTCGCTCTTATTTTGCCTTTAGTCCAAGCTTGCACGCAAGTTCTAAAAATTCCTTACGCATTCAAAAAATGATCGCTGAGGCTGTGCATTTGGAATTTATCAACACAAGCTCAGAAGCTGACGCTCTCATCTTAGAAAATTCCTTTATCAAGCAATTACACCCAAAATACAATATCTTATTAAGAGATGATAAGACCTATCCTTATATTTATATTGATTTTGAAGAGGATTTTGCAAGATTTAAGATCACAAGAAAGATCATTAAAAAGCCTAAGATCAAGTATTTTGGTCCCTTTTTTAAAGGAGCAAAAGCACTTTTAGACGCCCTTTATTTTTACTATCCTTTAAAGCAAAAGCAAAGCTGTGATAAGCCTTGTATTTTTTACCAAATTTCTCGCTGTCTTGCTCCTTGTGCTGGGCTTATTTCAAAGGCTGAATATGAAAAGATCTTACAAAGGGCTACAAAGGCTCTTTTAAATCCTAGCATTTTGATTAAGAATTTAGAACACTCCATGCTTGAGCTTGCTAAAAATGAAAACTACGAAGAAGCAGCCAAGCTAAGAGATCAAATCGCTACCATAAAAGATTTAGAAGTTAAAATAGAACTTGATATAGCAAGGCTTGAGGACTTTGATATCTTTGCTTTAGCTTTTGAAAATGAGCTTTTATGCACCCTTCGCTTTGTGATTCAAGACGGCAAAATCATCAGCGTATATCATAGGCTAAGTTCTTTGAAAGAATTTGATAAAAACGAAGCTTATAAGCAATTCATACTTGAAAGTTTTAGCATAGATACGCCTTTGAGTTCAAATAAAATTTTTATCTATGAAGACTTTGAGGATAGGCAGGTTTTGCAGGATTTGCTTTGTCAAAGATTTGAGAAAAAAATCAGCATAAATGCTCCAAAAATAGGCGAAAAAAGAAAAATTTGTGATCTAGCCTTTCAAAATGCTAAGCAAATGATCAAAAATCAAAGCAAGGACAAGGAAAGTTCTCTTTTAAATGAGCTTAGATCTTATTTTGAGCTTGAGCATTTGCCTCAAAGAATAGAGGTTTTTGATAATTCTCATATGCAAGGAAGGGCTATTGTTGGGGCTATGATAGTGTATGAAAAAGGCTTTCAAAAGGCTGCTTATAGGCATTTTCATCTAAATCATAATAATGATTATGAGCAAATGAAAGAGCTTTTAACTAAAAGAGCGATGAACTTTGAAAAAAATCCAGCTCCTGATTTGTGGCTCATAGACGGAGGCAAAACTTTACTAAAACTTGCTGATGAAATTGCTAAAAGTAGCGGAGCAAATATCGATATACTAGCCATTTCAAAGGAAAAAATTGACGCAAAGGCTCACAGGGCAAAGGGCTTTGCTAGGGATAAAATTCATTCTTTAAGGGGCGAGTTTAGCTTAAGCGTGCAAGATGAGAGGCTTTTATTTTTACAAAAACTGCGTGATGAGGCGCATCGCTTTGCAATCTCTTTTCATCAACACACAAAGAAAAAGCAAGATTTACAAAGCTCAAAGCTTAAAGGCTTGGGGCTTAGCGAGGGAGTTTTGCAAAAATTATTAGCTTATTTTGGGGACTTTGAAAATATTTATAAGGCTGATTTTAAAGAGCTTGAAGCTCTTTGTGGAAGCAAGAATGCAAGCAAGATTAAAAATTTAGTTTGACAATAACTTTTCAATTTGTTATAATTTTTAAGATAATTGATATCAACTAAAGGCTGAAAATTTGAAATTTTTTCTCTTATGCTTGAGTCTTTTTTGTTTGCTTTATGCAAGTTCTTGTCCTTATGCTGAGGTTGAGACAAGAAGTCCACTTTCTATGCTTTTAAGAGTTTTAACAGGGGTAAGTTATACCTATACAAGCTATGCTAATGTATCCAGTTTGGAGGATAATCTTTAAAGGATGGTCCTTTTTGCCAGGGAAGTGTTTGAGCTGTCATAATGGAAATGAAGATTATAGTAGAAATTCTAGCTTTCATTTTCTCTTTGATTTTTATGTATGTGCTTTGCTATTTTTCTTTACTTTTCAAGTCAAAGAAAAATATATTCGCTCTCATTCTTTTTCTAAGCTTTTTGGGCTTAGCCCATACATATGATAATAATTATTTTCTTTATTTTTTAGCTGTGCTTAGTCTTTTGCATCTTTACCTTTCTATCATTTATATAAGAAATGAGAATTTTTTTAAAAAATTCTCAAATAATTTAAAAGCATTTAAAAACAAAGTTTAAATTCTTTTTTGATTTACATCTTCTAAGATATTTTGAGCAATATCATCAACCCTTATGGCTATTTGATTTGTCTTTTCTGTTATGTCAGCACTCTTGTGCATTAAATTTTCTAGATTGCTGACACTTTCATCAATTTGCCCTAAACCCTGAACTTGCTCTTGTATAGAATTACTCATATCATTTATGCTTTGCACTAAGACATTGATATTTACTTCTATTTCTCCTAAGGATTTATCAGTTCTTTCAGCCAAGCTTCTTACCTCATCAGCAACCACAGCAAAGCCTCTGCCATACTCCCCTGCACGAGCAGCTTCTATAGCTGCATTAAGAGCTAAAAGATTGGTTTGCTCTGATATATCTTTAATGACTGTAACAATAGCCTTTATGTCATCAGCCTTTGAGCTTACTTCTTGAGTTCTTGTGGCAATGCTTTGCATTGAGGAGTTAATCTGGCTTACTGTGGCTGCTGAGTTTTGAAGTGCTACGGCTCGCTCTTTGTTTTGTGTGAGCATATTTGAAGTATAATCTTTAAGCTCATTTGAATTTTGAACCAAACTTTGTGCTGATTGCAAAGAATTTGCAAGCATTTTTTTGATCTCCTGACCCAAAAGATTAGTTACAAGCTCCACTTCTCCTTTTGCATTGTCTATCTCAGTAGTAAAATCCAAACTCTTATATGAATCAAAAACGCGTTTAAGATCATTCATATTGCTTCCAATTTTATTTTGTAAAATTTCAAGCATTTGATTAAATGCTTTTTTGAGATTGATCAATTCAGGATTAACAGGATCTTGAGTGATTTTAATAGCCAAGTTTCCACTTTCTACTTGTCTTACAACATTTAAAACTTCATTTACCATATTTTTATCTTTTTCTAAATGTATTTGAGTGTTTCTTACATTTGTATCAATCATCAAAGACATATGAGCAAATTCATCTTTAGTTTTGATAAGTTCGATTGAAACTGATGATTTTTTATGATTAATATAATCAAAAAACTCACTTAAATTTCTAGAAATAAGCTCTATAGAACGAACTATGGTCCTATAAAACCAAACTCCAAGAGGCATAAAAATGATTAAAAATGTAGCGGCTACTGCAAAAGCTGAGTAAAAACTTGAATTGATATGATCAATGATATAAGCCACCTCCTTTGCTACCAAATCCTGCAAGGTATCCGTATAAACAGCTGTTGAAATCCAAATATCATCGGTATTAGGTATCAACATGGCATAACTTTCTTTTTCAGCAATGATATTTGTCCCATCAGATTGAGGTTTAGTGAATTTATAGGTTACAAAGCCTCCACCTTGTTTCGCTTGCTTATATAACTCACTCACATAAGCTACACCATCAGAATCCTTAGCCTCAGCCAAATCCTTGCCCAAAAGATCTTTTCTTACAGGGTGAGCTACGGCTGTCGTCTTCTTATAAACATAATAATACCCACTTTTATCTTCTTCATATCTAAAAGTTTCTATGGCTTTAGCTATAAATTTAATCTGATCTTCTTCATCAGCACCACTTAAGACACTGCCCAAAGAATCAGCCATAGATTCTGTTAAAAGACGGACTTTTTCTTTAATCTGAACGCGATAAATTTCATAAGTTGTTCGCTCTAAAAAGCCTTTAATTTTTTCATTATTAAGGAAGAACTGCGTAAATATAGTTCCAACGATAAACACAATAGCCAAAGCAAGAGCCAAAAATTTATACTTAATACCAAATTTTTTCATGAGTACTCCTTAATAATAAATTTTTATAAACTTAAGTCAAAAGCTTTCTCACCATTTCATTAAGCCTTTTTCCATCAACACTTGCTCCAAATTTAGCCTTTGCTTCTTTCATCAAAATGCCTTGTTCTTTAAGGCTTGTGATTTGAAGTTCTTGTATCAAGGCTTTTAGGGCTGTTTCAAGCTCGTTATCATCAAGTTGTTTTGGTAGATAGCAAGCAAAAAGTTCAGCTTCTTTTAGTTCTTTAGCCGCTAAATCCTCTCTGTTTCCTTGTTTGTAAAGAGTAGCAGCATCATTTCGTTTTTTGATCTCACTTGCGATGATCTTATAAATCCTTTCATCATCAAGTTCCACCCTTTCATCAACTTCTACTTGCTTAAAAGCTGCGTTTAAAGTCCTTAGACTATCTCGCTTAAACTCGTCTTTAGCCCTCATAGCTTCTTTGATCTCATCTAAAATTCTAGCCTTAACGCTCATTTTTTCTCCTTTGATTGAACTCATTTACGCAAATACCTTCTCTTAAACCCTCATCAACAACGACAAATTTATACTTATCAAAGAGTGCGTAAAACAAGAAACAACCAGCACTTAAGTAGTTTTTGCGGTTGTGTCCTACTGCTATTTTAGCATAAAGCTTGTCCATTTTCCAAAGTTTAAAACCAAATTTTAAAAAATCGTTCAAAACTAAACACTTGCCATTGATAAAGCTTGCCTGATAGTCCTCATACATGATGCCCTGCTTTAGAGCAAGCAAGGTTGTAGGAACTCCAGAGTTTAAAACTATGGTTTTTCCCTTAAATTTTCTTAAATGCTTTTTAGCTAAACTTACCTCATCAAAGGCTTTAAAAGCAAGATCTTTGAGCCTTTTATCATCTATCATAAAATGAAGCTTAAGCTTTTTATCCTTACATTTTTGCAAGAAATTTGATTTTTTAAGAAGTTTTTTGAAGTTAAAATTACTTAAATTTTGCTCTAGAGTGCGACTTTTTTCATAAAAGGTAATGATACCAAAATCAAAACTTTCATAATTTCTGCCAAAGGAAAGCTCGCAAGAAGCACCACCCAAATCACAAAAAGCTAAGTTTTTTTCTAAAAAATTGAGTCTCAAAAGAGCATTTTGCATACCTAAGATACTAAGTTTTGCCTCTGTTTTTGCATCAATTATTTCAAAGCAAATCCCAAATTCTTTCTTTAAAGTCTCAAAAATTTCCAAGCTATTGCTTGCTCTTCTAAAAGCTGCTGTAGCTACAGCCTTAGCACTTCTTAGCTCATATCCTTTTTCTTGCATAGTTTTTAAAGCATTTTTGAGTTTTTCTATAGCTTGAGTGCCTATTTTTCCACTTTCATTTAAATTTTTAGCTGCAGAGATGATGAACTCATCTTCTTGTAAGATATTTAAATTTGTATCCATTAAAACAGCTCTTAAGGTATTTGAACCAAGATCAATGCCCAGCATTTTCTTTTCCTTTAAACTTTTTTGAGTATAATAGCAAAAAATTTCAAGGAAAAGCATGTTTTTAGGTGTGAATATCGATCATATAGCTGTTTTAAGGGAAGCAAGAAAGATTAATGATCCAAATTTTCTTGAAGCTGCTCTTGTTGCTTCAAAGCATTGTGATCAAATCACTCTTCATGTAAGAGAAGATAGACGCCACGCACATGAAAAAGACTTAGAAGATATCTTAACACATTGTCCTTGTGTCGTGAATTTAGAATGTGCAGCAAGCAAAGAAATGATAGAACTTGCTTGCAAGCTAAAACCCTCTCGCATAACCTTAGTTCCTGAAAAAAGACAAGAGCTAACCACAGAAGGAGGCTTAAAAATAGAGCCTCAAAAGCTTCAAAAAGTAGTTGAAACCTTGCACGCAAATGATATAGAAGTTTCACTTTTTATAGACGCAAATGCTGAGGATATCAAAAAAGCCCAGCTTTTAAAGGCTGATTTTATAGAGCTTCACACAGGACATTTTGCAAATATCTATAGTGCCTTACATACAAATATACTCAAAACCCCTTATAAAATTTCAGCTTTAGATCTTCCAAGAACAAAACTTCAAAAGCTCTTAGATGATGAGCTTGAAAGATTGCAAGAGGCTACGAAGCTTGCTCAAAGTTTGGGTTTAAAAGTAGCAGCAGGTCATGGCTTAAACTATAAAAATGTTCATCTCATCACTCAAATTCAAGGCATTTGCGAACTCAATATCGGTCAAAGTATCATAGCAAGAGCTGTTTTTGTGGGCTTAAAAGAAGCTATACTTGAAATGAAAGCTTGTATGAAATGAAAACAAAAATAGCTATTAGTGTAGGCGATGTCAATGGGATCTCTTTAGAACTTCTGCTAAAAACTCACAAAGAACTTTCTAAATTTTGCGAGCCTTTTTATTTTATACATAAAAATCTTTTGCAACAAGGCTTAAAAAAGCTTGGACTTAAGGCTGAGAAGCTAAATTTAGTGCATTTTGAAGATGATTTAAAAAATGAGCTAAGTTTTAAAAAAGATAAAAATTTCACTATCCTTAACTATAAAAGTAAGCTTGGCATGAAAGTAAGCAGTGATTTTAAGATCACTCCCTCTAAAATCGATAAAAAAAGTGGCTTATATAGTTTTTTAAGTTTCAAAGCAGCTTCAAATTTCACTTATCAAGGCTTTGCTGATGCTTTGCTTACCCTGCCCATACACAAAAAGGCGTGGCAAGAAGCTCATATAGAGTATAAAGGGCATACTCAGGCTTTGAGTGATTTTTTTAAAAGAGAGGCGATCATGATGCTTGGGTGTTCAAAGCTCTTTGTGGGCTTATTTACCGAGCATATCCCCCTTAAAGAAGTAAGCAAACGAATAAGCCTTGAGCCTTTGAGTAAATTTTTAACCCGTTTTGCTCTAAATACAGGCTTTGAAAAGGTTGGTGTGCTTGGTTTTAATCCCCACGCTTCTGATTTTGGAGCTATAGGTGGGGAAGAAGAAAAGATCATGAAACAAGCTATCAAAATAGCTAATGCTTATCTTGCCTTTAAAAACTCCTCTAGAACAAAACAAAGTGAGTTTTTAAGCAAAATGGAACTCAAAGATAAAAAGAGCCTTTTTAAAAAGCTCTTGGAAGATGAAAATTTGATTGATGAGCTTAAAAAATTATCAAAATATAAAGAAATTTATCTTAAAGAAATTCTAGTTAGCGATAGTGCCTTTACTAAAAATTCGCTCAAACGCTGTAACCGCCTAGTTTGCATGTATCACGATCTTGGCTTAGCGGCTTTAAAAGCCTTATATTTTGAAAAAAGCATTAATGTAAGCTTAAATTTACCCATCATAAGAACAAGCGTTGATCATGGCACAGCCTTTGATATAGCCTACAAAAACGCAAAGATTAACACCAAAAGCTATAAAGAAGCTGCAAAAATGGCTGTAAAATTTGCACAAACAAAAAAAATGTCTTAAAATTTGCACAAAAAATGCACCATTTGCCCTAATGCTATAGAGCTATCATTTGGTGGAAAAGCTAAAGGCACTTTAAATTTAAAATTCTTGCGTTTTAAAATTTCAAGTAAGGTTTTGTTTTGAAAAACCCCACCACACAAAATCACTTCTTTAAGATTAAGAGCCTTTAAATTTTCATTTGCATAGCTCATGATACAATCAGCCAAAGCATTTAAAAAGCCTGTGCAAGCTTTGTTTTTATCAAAACGATCTTTTAAAACTTGCTTTAGAGCATTTTTTACGCAAATTTTATTTTCAAAACATTCAAATTTATAAGAAAAATCAAGGCTAAAATCATAGTGTTTTTCCATTAAAAGTCCGATTTGAGCCTCATAATCAAGCCTTTGTTGATCAAAGATAATCGCTCCAAAAGCATCGATAATCCGTCCTAAAGAGCTGGTTTTTAAACTACTTTGTGTATAAATTTTTTTCACGTTATGCAAGGTTTTTGTGTCAATTTTTTCTAAAAAATGCTTTGCTTCATCAAAAAGTTCGTATTCAAAGATGAGAGCTAAAGCAAGATTTTGGATATTTTTTATATCCGCTCCTATGAGTTTAAAGGGCTTAAAATGAGCTATTCTTTCATATTTTTTCATATTGGCTTTAAAGATTTCTCCACCCCAAATACTCTTATCATCACCATAGCCTGTGCCATCATATACAAAGGCTAAAACCTCTTCATCATAAATTTTATATTCAAAAAGCGTGGCACAAATGTGGGCAAAATGATGTTGAACCTTTAGGCATTCATAGTCTTTAAACTCAGCCACATAGCTAAAATTTGGGTGCTTATCGCTAAGAATTTGAGAAAAATTTAAATTATAATTTTGCACGAAAAAATCCAAAGTTTTTGTAAATCTTTCACGCACATCAACGCTTTTTAAATCCCCTATATAAGCAGAAATTAAAAGCTTATTATCATAATAAGCTACAAATTCATTCTTAAGTTCAGAGCCTAAAGCAAGAGCTTGTTTTGAATATGAGCTTTTAAAAGGCAAATACGCAGGATTAAGCCCTCTTGAGGTGCGAAGATACATTGTATCCTCTCCTATAATTTGAGCTATGCTATCATCGCTTGAATTGTAAATTTCTCTATCATAATCTAAAACAAAATCAAAAACTTGATGAAGTTTTTCAAATAAAATATCATCTTGATAAATAATGCTTTCTCCGCTTAAATTTGCACTTGTGGCAATAATTGGATTTTGAAAATACTCAAAAAGCAAAAGATGAAAGGGCGTATAAGCTAGCATAATGCCTATTTTATCTATATCAGGTGCAATTTGAGAAAAAACTTTTTTTGCTTTTAAAATAACTATGGGCTTTAATTTTCCTTGTAAAAGCTCTTGTTCTTTTTCGCTAATATGGGCTAAATTTAAGGCTTGTTCTAAATTCTTACACATTAATGCAAAAGGCTTTTTAGGGCGATTTTTACGCACTCTTAATTCTTTAACGCTTTTTTCATTAAAAGCATCACAAACAAGATGAAATCCACCCATACCCTTTATAGCAAGGATTTTTCCCTCTTTTAAAAGCCTTGCAGCCTCTTTAAAAGCAAACTCATCATTTGCTAGAATATTTTTTTGATTATCTTTTAAAGATACTTTAATAGCACACTTAGGACAAGATATGGGCTGAGCGTGAAAACGACGATTTGTAGGATCGCTATATTCACTTTTGCAAAAATCGCACATGATAAATTTACTCATGGTCGTGTTTTTTCTATCATAAGGCAAATTTTTAATAATACCAAATCGCACCCCACAATGTGTGCAAGTGATAAAAGGATAATGAAAGCGTGGATTTTTAGGGTCGTAAAATTCAGCCTCGCATTCTTTACATAAAGCAAAATCACTAAGCATTGGACTTGTTTTCGTGCTGTGTTTTGAGGAAGCGATGTAAAAACTTTTAAATTCTTTAAAAGCTATTTTTTCATAAACTAAGCTTTCTATCCTTGCTAAAGGGGGTAAATTTTGATAAATTTGCTCTATAAAATGAGTTAAGCTTAATTCATCGCAAGTTAGAATGATAACAACGCCTTTGCTGTCATTATACACCTTGCCACAAAGCTTGAGTTTTAAGGCAAGATTGTAGATAAAAGGGCGAAAGCCCACGCCTTGAACGAGCCCTGAAATTTGAAATTTATATGTAAAGAGGCACATCGCTTATTTTGCAATTTTTAAGATGCTTTAAAACATTTTTAAGTAAGCTTTTGTGTTCGAACAAAGAGCCGCTTACTACAGCTATTTGCACCTGTTTTTTAGCTAAAAGCTCATCATAGCTATCTCTTAAAAAAAGAGCTAAACTCTCAACACTTCCATAAGCTATATTTGTATTTTCAACACCTGCTAGCATAAAGCTCATAACAGACCTTAGCGTTCTAGCATAATCAAAGCTTTTATCCTCTTTCAAACGATAATCAATCTTTACCCCACGAGGCATTTTCGTTTCATCGCTTAAACGCAAAAGCTCTAAAGCACTCTTTTTCACATTTTTACCCAAACCCAAAGTCATACCCACTAAACCAAGAAGTGAAAAAAAGTTATTTTTAAGCTCAAACTCACCTTCTAAAAGTGGGAAATTTTTAGCAAAATTTGATAAAAGTTTTTTACCCACCTCATCAGCACAAATATCCTCATAAAGTGCTTTTGAATCCTTTGCTAAATTAAGTTTTAAAAGATTTTGCTCTTTATTTGCAAGTAAAATATCTGTATAATCTTTGCTAAGCTCTAAAATAAGGCTTTCTTGCTTAAATTTACTTCCTATGTAAGAAAGCCTCGCCATATTTTTATCCTCTTTTGAAAAAATAAGCTCTCTAGCTTGAGGCAAAATATAATCAAAGCCTTTTAAAACAAGCATTCTGCCCTCACACTCCAAAATCTTAAATTCATCTTTTTTATGGCTCAGTCTTTTAAAGCCCAAAAGCTTATATCCACTTTCAAAAAGCTTTTGAGTGAGTGCAAATAAAAAAAGATTATCAGCAAATTTAACATCGATTTGATTTTGTTCAAGTTCGTGATTTTGCTTAAAAATTTTGTTAAATCTTAAGCTCATCAAGGGCTTTTCTATGCTTGCTAGAAGTTTTAGTGTATCATTTGAGCAAGAAAAAGCTACATTGATAGCCTTAATATCAGTTGGCATAAGAAAACTAAAATCAACGCTCTTTTTAAAAAGACCTAGCTCATAAATGCCTTTATCATCTTGTATATAAATGTTTTTTTGCCCTATAAGTGCGTCAAAGCTTTTTTGCAAAAGCTCAAAAAAAGAATTTGTGTTTATGATTTCAAATTTATCGTTGCTAAGGCTTATTTGCATATTGACAAACTCGTCCCATTCATTTTTTACAAGTTCTTTGGCATTTAAGTAAGCATTTGAGTTTAAAAAGCTTAAAAAGTCTTTTTTGATCAAGGGTTTTGGCTCTGTTTTATTTTGCTTAAATTCTTGCGAGGATTCTTTTATCTCAAATTGACCTAAAAAAACAGAATTACTAATCCTTTCTAAAAGCGTGCAAAACTCGAGCAATTTTTCTTGCTCAGCTTGTATTTTAAAGATAATTTCCTCATCATCTTGATGAAGTTCATAAGAAAAATCTTTGGCATAATACCTCAAAAGATATACAAAAACATCACTATCACTTGCATACTTAAAAACAAATTCTAAAACCAAATCAAAGCCTTTTTTAATAATCAAATAAATCTATCCATCAGCTATTCATTATATCAAATTTATGCTTTGATATGCTCAAAATAAATTGATTTTAAATAAATTTTCTCTTTGTCTAAAATCAGGCATAAATTGAGCCAAATACTCATAAAATTCTTTTTGATGATGAGGAAAACTCAAATGTGCCATTTCGTGCAAAACGACATATTCTATAGCTTTTAAGGGCTTTTGCATTAAATTTAAATTAAGATTAATATAAGCTTTTTTATGATTGCAAGAACCCCAGCGAGAACGCATCTTTTTAATACTGAGCCTTTGCACTTTTTTATCCATAAGCAGTTCGTATTTTTTGATATAAAAAGTAAAAATTTTTTTAGCGTTTTGTCTTAAAAACTCCTCCATATTTTTTTGATCTCTTGCATAAAAAATTCCTTTTTTAAAACGAGGCTTTTTTAAATTTATATCAAAAGTAAATTTATATTTTCTGCCCAAAAAATACATAAAAGAATTTGCTTCCTTAAGCTTTTTTGCATACTCTTTTTTACTTTCAATCCAAGCCTTATGCTCATTTAAAAAATTTAAAACCTTGTATCTTGGACAAGTTTTAGGAATGCTTAGTTTAAATTTCCCCTCATGATCTAATTTCAAACGCAAGAAACGAATTTTTTTGATCTCATATAAAAAATGCGTTCCCTCAAATTCTAAAATCCCTTTTTCTACCATAAGCAAACTTTGAGTTTTTAAAAGAGTTTATATCATGTAAAGCATAAATTTATCTTGAAGCAAAAGATCCTCGCAAAAAGCGAGGATAAAGTTAAGGGATAAAATAAAGTGCGATGACAAAAATCGGCACTGAGAAAAGTAAGGCGGTAATACAATACCCCATAATATCACGCACCCCAAGTCCAGCAATAGCAAGAGCAGGTAAAGCCCAGAAAGGCTGAGCCATATTTGCCCATTGCTCTCCATAAGCAATAGCCATAGTTGCTTTTCCTAAATCAGCACCAAGTTCTTTTGCCGCATCAAGAACAAAAGGACCTTGAATAACCCAGTGTCCTCCACCACTTGGAACAGCAAAATTAATAGCAGCTGATGAGAAAAATGCCCAAACAGCATAATTATCTTTATTTGCTATATCAATGAAAAAGTCTGTGATCACTCCACCAAGTCCAGAATCTTCCATCATTAAAGCAATAGCAGCATAAAAAGGAAACTGCACTAAAATTCCAGCCGTTGAAGAAGCAGCGGTTTTAACAGCTCTCATATAAGCCATAGGTGTTTTATGCAAAAGCATTCCACTGAGCAAAAAGATCAAATTTACAGAGTTGATATTAAGTCCGGTAAAACCTTTTTGCCAAAAATAATTCGCCAAATAAACAGTGCCTAAAGCAACGATAATATAAGTTAAAAGTTTGCTTTCTTCGATCTTTAAAGCAGGAGTAGCATCCTTATCAAGAACTCTTTGATAGTTTGGCTCTTCAGCTAAAAGTTTAGGATCAACTGTTTTTGGATCTTTTGGAACCATGTAAGTAACCAATATAGGCATAAATATAAGCAAGCAAGCAATAACAAAGAGATTATACCAAGTAAAAATCGTTTCAGTTACCGGGATAGGATTGCCATCTAAATAACCTTTTACAATGATATTTGAAGCATCGGCAGCTGATAAAGGCATAGAGCCACTAAGCCCACCACCCCAAGTCATAAAGCCTATATAAGCGCAAGCTATGAGCAAACCATAATCAACAGCCTTTAAATTTCTAGCAATTTGCTTAGCAAATAAGGCTCCAACAACAAGTCCAAAACCCCAGTTTATAGCTGAAGCAAGCCCACCAAAAAAGCATACTAAAGCAACGCCTTGTTTAGGGGTCTTAGCAAAAGAAGCAATGTAGTTTAAAAGCTTTTTTACAGGCTCACTACTTGCCAAAGCAAAACCGGTTACTACGATCATAGCCATTTGGGTTGTAAAGGCAAGCAAATTCCAAAAACCATCTCCCCAAAAACCGACCATTGACATCACTGCACTAGAACCTTCTTTAGGCGTAACGATAAAATACCCCCAAACAAAGACGATCATGCTCAAAAGTATAGCAAAAACCAAAGGATCAGGTAAGTATCGATTAACGATACGAACCATAAATGAACTAATTTTTCCTATCATTTTTTCTCCTTAAATGCACACTTCAAAATTGGCATCAGTTTTTGCCTTAATCTCATCTAAGCTTACATTTGGCTGAAGTTCCACAAGTTTCATTTTGCCATTTTCAAAGTCAAACACACCAAGTTCAGTGATGAGACGATCAACGCATTTTGCACCAGTAAGAGGCAAAGAGCATTGTTTTTTTACTTTTGAATTACCATTTTTATCCGTATGCTCCATAATCACAACAACTTTTTTTGTGCCATTTACAAGATCCATGGCTCCACCCATTCCAGGTACTAATTTGCCAGGAATAATCCAATTTGCAAGATTACCCTGCTCATCAACCTCTAAACCACCTAAAACAGTTACATCAACATGTCCTCCACGAATCAAACCGAAACTAAAGCTTGAGTCAAAAAACATACCACCCTTTAAGATAGTAACGCACTGTCCTCCTGCATTTGTGATACGAGGATTTTTTTCTCCCTCACCAGCCATTTTTCCCATCATAAGCATTCCGTTTTCTGATTGCAAAATAATGCTTACACCTTGTGGGATATAATTACTTGCCGCAGTTGGCATACCTATGCCTAAATTTACCAAATCTCCATCTTTAAAATCTTTTGCCACTCTTTTTGCGAGTAATTCAACGAGTTCTTCTTTAGAAAGTGCCATTATTTCTCCTTTTTGTTTTCTACTATGTAATCCACAACAACGCCGGGTATTATCACATGATTTGGATTTAAAGGCTCATCTAAAAGCTCTTCAACCTCAACTATCACAATATCAGCAGCCATAGCCATAACTACATTGAAATTTCTTGTTGTACCATCAAAAGCTAAATTTCCATATTTATCAGCATAGGTTGCATAAATCATCGCAACATTAGCTCTTAAAGGTTTTTCAAGTAAATATTCTTTACCATCAACCTTGATCACTTCCTTGCCTTTTTGCACATCTGTACCAAGTCCTGTTGTAACAAGAACGCCACCAAGCCCATATCCTCCGGCTCTGATGCGTTCTGCTAAAGTTCCTTGTGGCACTAATGTCACATTAAGTTCGCCCTCGCTCATCAATCGTCCGGTTTCTTTGTTTGTGCCAATGTGCGTAGCAATAACATTTTTTACCTGCCTACTCACAATGAGCTTTCCATAACTAAAATCAGCCATAGCTGTGTCATTTCCTATTAAGGTTAAATTTTGAATATTAGAAGCTAGCAAGGCATCAACACATTTATGAGCTGTGCCACAACCTAAAAAGCCTCCCATCATCACGCTATCGCCGTCCTTTACCAAAGCAGCCGCTTCTTTTGCACTAATAATTTTCATCACTCTCCCCTTTCAACGATGCAAGCTATGCCTTGACCACCGCCTACGCAAAGCGTGGCAAGACCAAATTGTTTCTTTTGTTTTTTCATTTCGTGAAGTAAGGTTACCATTATCCTAGCTCCACTTGCTCCAACTGGGTGTCCTAGTGCAATAGCCCCACCATTTACATTAAGTTTATGCAGTTCTGGTTTTAGTTCCTTAATGCTTGCCAAAGACTGAGAAGCAAAAGCCTCATTGGCTTCGATCAAATCTATATCAGTAATTTTCATATTCGCCTTTTCAAGAACCTTTTTAGCAGCCATAGCAGCACCTATACCCATAATACTAGGATCAACCCCAACACTTGCCGTAGCTTTAATCGTAGCTAAAATTTCTAAGCCAAGCTCTTTAGCTTTTTTCTTACTCATTATCACAAGCATAGCCGCTCCGTCATTTATACCTGAAGCATTTCCTGCTGTAACGCTTCCTTCTTTATCAAAGGCAGGTTTAAGCTTGGAAAGTCCCTCTTTGGTAATATCGCCTCTTACAAACTCATCGACCTCAAAAATACTTTCTCCTTTTTTGCTCTTTAAAACAACAGGGACAATCTCATCTTTAAATTTCCCCTTATCTATAGCAGATTTAGCTTTAAGCTGTGATTGCAAAGCAAACTCATCTTGCTCCTCTCTTGAAATATTGTATTTTTTTGCTAAATTTTCAGCCGTAACACCCATATGATAAGTATTCATCGCGCAAGTTAAAGCATCTTTGATCATGCTATCAACAACCTTTTTATCACCCATTTTATAACCATCTCTTACATTCTCAAGTAAAAATGGAGCTAAAGACATATTTTCAGTTCCACCTGCTAAAACAATCTCTTGATCTCCTAATGCTATGCTTTGATAAGCAAGTGCTATAGCTTTAAGTCCTGAGCCACAAAGTTTATTTACGGTAAAAGCTCCTTTACTTTCATCAATGCCACTTGCAAGTAAAACTTGCCTTGCAGAGTTTTGTCCACAACCAGCCTGTAAAATTTGCCCTAAAATAAGCTCATCAACCTGATTTGGATCAAGATTGATATCTTTTAAAACTTGTTTAGCAACGATAGTAGCCAAATCCACAGCTTTTGTGTTTTTTAAGCTTCCCATAAAAGAACCAATGGCTGTTCTTTTAGCACTCACAATCACAACTTCTTGCATTTTCTGCTCCTTTAAAATTTTTAAAGTTAAGGCTTATGCTTAACTCTTAATTTTATGATACTTTGAGTAAAATGGTTACATTTTTATTATATTTTTATTTAAAAATTATTTACAAATATAAATCAGCTTAAAAATAAAAGAAAAATATGAGATGATAACAATAATTTATGGATATAAAAGATAAATAATTTCTAAAATTTTAAATTTAGTATTTACTTTTTATTTTAAAATTAAAAATGATAACATAAATTACAAAAATACTCAAGAAAAAATAAAAAATTATTTCAAAAAAATTATTCTTGTTACAAAAATTAATATTTTTTAATTTCAATTATTATTTTTTAAGATAGATAAGCAAATTCTCACAAGCTTTTGAAATAATCCTATAAGTTTCATCAAAATCCCCACTATACCAAGGATCAGGCACTTCTTTGTAGCCCAAATCCTTAGCAAAATCACAAAGCCTTAAAATTTTTTCTTTATTTTTGCAAATTTGGGACGCATTTTTAAAATTGCTCTCATCCATTACGATTAAAAAATCACTCTCCTCGCATAGCTTTAAGCTTAATTTTTTACTCGTAAAACCTTGTGCGTTAATACCCATTTGCTTAAGCTTTGCTTTTGTTTTAAAATGCATATCCTCGCCGTTATGCTCCCCTGAAGTTCCAGCCGAAAAAACGCAAATTTCACTTTCAAGTCCTGCATTTTTAACCAAATCTTTCATCACAAACTCAGCCATAGGCGAACGACAAATATTACCCAAACACACAAAACAAATTTTAAGCATAGATTTTCCTTTACTTTAACATAAATTTTAAAAAAAATATCATACAATAATTTCATGAATACCTTTAATAAAACTCTTTTTATACTTTGGTTTGGTGTTTTTACAACAAGTATGGGGCTTAGTCAGCTCGCACCGATCTTACCTATATATATTCGCGAGCTTGGGGTTAGTGAGTATGATCAAATAGCCTTTTACTCAGGACTTTCTTTTGGTATCTTATCTTTTTTTATGGCTTTTTTTGCACCCATTTGGGGCATGCTCACAAACAAATTTGGTTGCAAGATCATGCTTTTAAGAGCGAGCTTAGGACTAAGTGTATTGACTTTTTTACTTGCCTTTGTTCAAAATGTAGAACAAATTATCATCTTAAGAGCCTTAACAGGAATTTTATCAGGCTTTGTTTCTACGGCTGTGATTTTTGTGGCACTCATTACCCCAAAAGATAAGGCCGCTCAAGCACTTGCCACCCTATCCACTGCTTCAGTGAGTGGAAATTTAATAGGTCCTTTATTTGGTGGGCTTGTGTTTGAGTTTATAGGCTCAAGAGGTTCTTTTATCTTTATCGCTTTTTTAACCTTTTGCTCGTTTTTAACCATACTTTTTTTTATCAATGAAAAAAAGATCACACAAACAAAGGATTTAAAAAAACTTAAATTTAAAGAAAATATAGTCTTGATTTTGATCCTTTTTGCTCTTACTTTTATCATTCAAGCAGGTTTTAACTCTGTCATGCCTATCATGACTTTATTTGTAGAGCAAATCCACCACAGCGATACTTACATAGCATTTTATACAGGGCTAGTTGTTGCTGCAAGTGGGCTTAGCAACTTGGCTTTTGCTACTAAGATAGGAAAAATAGCTGATATCAAAGGAGCTGATAAGATCATCGTGATTTCTTTGATCTTTTGTGGGATCATTTTTTATCTTCAAAGTCTAGCTACAAATATCTATATACTCATCTTACTAAGGCTTTTACTCGGCATTGCACTTGGAGGACTTACACCTTGCATTAGTGCTTTGTTTAAGAAAAATGTATCGCCTGCAAGACTTGGTCTTGTTTTTGGCTTTAATCAAAGTGCCTTTGCTATGGGAAATTTTATAGGTTCTGTAGGTGGAGGATATTTGACTGCTAAATTCAATATAGAAACACTTTTTTCTTTTGTTGCTCTTGTTTTTATATGTAGTGCTTTAATGTTTTTTGTTCTTGATAAAAAATTTATGAAGATCTAAAATGGAATGATTTTTGCTTGTATAAAAGTAAATTTCTATAAAAAAGGTTTTCAAATGTTAGTTCAAAATACAAAGCAAAATTATCTTAGCGAGCTTGCTCCTAAAGAAAGTGCCAAAAACGCAAATGATACGAAATTTAATGAAGCTTTAGATGAAAGCTTAAAAACTCTAGAAAAAGAAAATACCAAAGAAAACTTAGCTCAAAGCCTGATGGATCAAATTTCAAAAGCCTTGAATGAAAAATTAGTCGATGGTAAAACAAAAGAAAAGCTTGATTTTAACTCTCTTGATGAGCAGATTCAAAAAGATCTTATATCTTTTACTAAGGGTGTCATGCAGTTTATGCAAAAAAATGAACAAAGCTTTGAAATTTTAGAAATTTCAGTTTCATTTTCCACTAGTCATAATGACACAAAATTAAGAGTTGATTACATCAATATCAATGTTTCTAACAAAACTGATCTTGATAAAATTAATATTTTTGAGTTATTGTTTAAAGATATGCAAGAGCAAGAAAAAAACAATACCACAAAAATTTCTTATTCTTATCTTGAATTTGAAGCTTTTAGTATGCAAACAAGCTTTGATGATCAGTTTGAAAAATCTTTTACCAAACTCTTTGAAGAACTTTTTAGCAAAAAATCAAATATGCTTGATCTAAATCAAAATGCAAAAATAGAAAATAAAACTTTCACAAACAAAGAAAAAAGTCCTTTGGAGCAAATTTTGGTCTAGTTTTCTTTTTGAAGATATCCAAGCTCTGTGAGCTTGTGATAAATTCTAGCCGTCATCTCGCCTGCTGTAAGGCTTCGCCCACCATGCTCAAGCAAAACAGTAACGACATATTTTGGCTTTTTATAAGGTGCAAAACTCGTAAGCCAAATATGTGAGCGGGAGTAGTATTTTAGATCAGATTCTCTAACCTTATTTTTATCAGCCTGAGAAAAACCCACAACTTGAGCTGTTCCTGTTTTTGCGGCTACTTTTACAGGCAAGGCATTAAGATATCTAAAAGCCGTTCCTCCTTGTTCATTTGCAACAGCAAACATCGCATCTCTTATGGCTGGAAGCTGAGATTTTTCAAAAGGAGTGAAAATTTCTTCATCTTCTAAGCTTTCATTATTTTCTTGCATTAAAAAACGAGGAGTAACGCCCTTGCCTTTAGCAAGCTGGGCAGTGTATTTTGCAAGTTGCATAGGAGTGATGAGAAAATCTCCTTGTCCTATGCTTGTATTTAGGGTTTCACCTTGAAACCAAGCCCTATTATATTTACTAAGTTTCCATTCCTTACTTGGCACTATACCCACAAACTCATGGGGCAAATCAACCCCTGTTTTGTTTCCAAAACCTATACGCCCCAAAACACTACTGATTGTATCTATACCAACCCTTAAGCCACCTTCATAAAAATACACATCACAACTTTGTTTAATGGCATGCTTAAGATCCATTTCCCCATGTCCTGATCTGTTCCAGCATCTAAAAAATCTCCCTCCAAGCTCTACTGAACCCGTGCAAAAAAAGCTACTTGAAGTATTCATAAGTCTTGAGTCCATAAAAGCAAGAGCTACACCCATTTTTACAACTGATCCTGGAGGATAAAGACCATTGACCATTTTATTCGTAAAAGGGTGTTCTGGATTATTTGATAGTTCTTTCCAATCCTGAACTGAAATTCCTGTTACGAAAGGATTAAGATCATACTCTGGAAAACTTCCTCCTGCCAAGATAGAACCATCTTCAGCATTCATAATAATAGCAGATCCTGAACTATCCGCAAAAAGCTCTGTTAGGAATTGCTGTAATTCTATGTCTATGCTAATCTTAATATCATTAGTTACAGGCTTTATCAAAGAAATTTCTTCAATTTCCTTATTTAAGGCATTAACCCTTACTTCTCGAACGCCCTTTGTGCCTTGCAAAAGTTCGTTATAATACCGCTCTAAGCCACTTTTACCTGTATAGTTTGTAAGTTTTGCAACCTCATTTTCATTCATATCTTGTAAATTTGCCTTGCCAACATAACCAATGATATGACTTGCTAAGGATTTGTAAGGATATTTTCTTTGGATAGTTGGTTTGATTTGTAAATTTTCTCTAAGATCAAGCTGGGCATATTTTGAAATCATTTCATCATAAGGTATAAAATCCACCACTTCGATAAAATCTTGATTGTAGTAAGAATCTGCTTTTTCATAAGTTTTATACAATAAAGTAGCATTAAGCTCAAGAAAGGCGTTAGAAATAGCTTCAATCTCACCTTGAAGAATGCTTCTATTTTGCTTTTTAATGTGCAAATAAGGCTTAATCGAAATGCTAAAACCAAGCTCATTAATCGCCAAATACTTGCCATTTCTATCCGTGATAATACCACGAACAGGAGCTAAAAACTGCGTCTTAACAGCATTTTGTTTTGCCATTTCTTCATAATAAACATTTGATTTTATGCTCAAATAATAAATTCTGCTTAAAAGCAAGATAAAAAACAAGATAACAAAAGCAAAAACTAAACGCATTCTCACTTGATTTCGTCCTTAAAAAAAATCGTTACAATTAAAGATTCTAAAAGTATATAATAAAGATATTCTACGCTAAAACTCTTAACGCTTGCATTATTAACATAAGATAAAAGACAATCAATGCCAAAAACTAAGCCATAAGCACAACATACAAAAAGAGAGGGTATGAGCTTGCTGATTTTAAAATTAGTTCTAAGATAATCAGCACAGAAAAAATAAAACAAAGCAAAAGCAATACAGCATGAAAATAAATAATAATTATGCGTTATATCAATAAAACAAAGATACAACAAAGAAAAATACCAGCGAAAGTCAAGATCATAAAGCGTTGTATTTCTTTGCATAAGCAAAACAAACATATAACAAAAAAATACACCAATTAAAACAGGTAAAAAGGCAAAAATGGAACTTAAAATTTGATACAAAACAAAAAATACGCCCCAAGAAATATAAAAACCATTGACACTTTTGTGATAAATTCTTTCTTTGTGCTTTTTACTCACCATTAACTCCTAAGGATTTTTTTAAGATGAGTTCTTCTAAATTTTGTAAACCATCTTTTTTATAAGAAGAAACTAAAACAGCATTTTTATAAGCATTTTTAAGTCTTGCTTTTTGGCTTTGATTGAGCTTATCGCTTTTTGTAAAAACTTTTAAAACCTTTTGATCAGCTCGCAAAAAACTTTGCAAATACGCATCAACGCTCTCATCAAGCTCTAAATCGGTATGACGAGAGTCGATAAGATGAATAAAAAGCTTGATTGAGTTGCGTAGTTTTAAAAACTCATCGAGGTTTTTATTCCAAATTTCTTTAAGACTTTTACTCACTCTTGCATAACCAAAACCGGGTAGATCAATGAAATTTACGATTATTCTTTCATCATGCTGTTTAAAAATGACCTCAAAAAAATTAATAAGCTGTGTTTTTCCCGGAGTACTTGAGCTTTTAGCGAGTTGTTTTTGATGGCACAAGGCATTGATTAAAGAGCTTTTTCCTACATTTGAACGCCCTAAAAAAGCGATTTCTGTATGTAGGGCGGAAAAATTCTCATCAAATTTAGGCAAAGATGAAAGAAATTTAGCTGAAATAATCACTTTGTTTCCAATTCGAAAATAAATCTTGTGGGTTTGTTATCCTTACCCTTAACCCTGTAAATTTCTTGTTTTTTATCCACCACGATCAAGTCGCCATAAATTTTTTTATTGCTTCCTTGCTCTTCAATAAAGGCGTTGCCATTCATTTCATACACATCTTTTAATACATCATAAATAAGCTTATCAGCCACACCCTTATATAATTTATTACTCAAAAATACCTCAAATTTAGCATTTCCTGTGGCGATATATTTTATAGGTTTTCTTTGTTTATCGACGAAAACATCAAGCTTTTCTGATCGCAAAATATCCTTATCTTTCTTGACGATAACATTTCCAGAAAGAATATTTTCTCCTTTTTTCTCATTCGCATAAAAAGAATTTGCACTGATTTGAAGCTCTGATGCATATGAAAAACACAAAAAAAGGCTTAAAAAGAGTGTCAATCCACATGCAACCATGCCTTTGCTCCTTCGGCTCTAAGCTCTTTGTTTGCTAAATCATACTTTAAACTTTGACCCTGTATTTTGTTATCTTTACGCGTAATAAAAAATTCAAATTCTGTGCTTAAAATTTTATTTTTATTATCAAAAGATAGGGCTTGAGTTGTGATCTTTGTATCGTTAATATCTGTATATAAAACATCTCCTTGAAGTAAAATGATATCATCTTGCAAAAGCTCGACTTCATTTGAACTGATATTATAATCCGTATTTAAAAGTATAAAATCACTCAAAATATCCTTATGTTTATATCGCACCCACTCTCTAGCCTTGTAGTTTGTATTTAAGCTACTTGAATTAAGCTCGTAAAGTGTAACATCTCTAGCCTGAATATTTTTAAAATCAATAGCACTAGGTTTAATATCTAAAGAATACAAATCTTGCAAACTCAAATACACCAAAGCTAAGGCAAAAAAGCCCATAGCTACGCTAAAAATTTTTATCGCCAAAGTTTATCCCATTCTTCTTGCATGTCATTATACCTAATGATATGTTCTATCATTTCAGCAACTGCTGCTTGTCCACCTTTATTTTCAAGAGTATATTTTGTTTTTAAATTTGCTAAGGCATCAGCTGGCTTAAAGCTTAATTTTACAGCTTCAAGCAAGCTTTTATCATTATAATAATCGCCTATGCAAGCAGTATTTTCAAAGCTTAAATTTAGCCTTTCTAAAAGCTCTTTTGCACAAGAAAGCTTGTCTTTGATACCTTGAAAAAGTAAATCAATCTTTAAATCTTTTGCCCTAAGTTCCACGCATTTTGAGCTTCTTCCTGTGATGATGGCAACTTTTTTCCCAAGCTTTAGCCAAGCTTCAATGGCTGCTCCGTCTTTGACATTAAATTCTTTTATTTCATCTGCACTACTTGTGTAAATGATCTTACCATCTGTTAAGCAACCATCGACATCAAGAAAAATAAGCTCTATCATCAAAATTTCCTACTCACGAACAACAAAAGCCCCACTAAATGCACCACTTCTAGCAAAGTCTCTTGCTTCAGCCTCGCTTCTAAACCCTGTTAAAAATACCCTATTTAAACCATCTTTAGGGCTTTGTCTTACTACTGATGAATATGCACCATAATTTTTATATTTATCAGCCGTTATTCTTGCACCCTCAGCATTTCTAAACGCACCAATTTGCACCATAAAATTTCCACCCTCATAAATATGACCATTATCAACTATTTCACCGCTACTTCCTAAATTTACATTTTGATGAACGATTTGATTGCTATTTGATGAGCTTAGATCGGTATTACTTGTACCAAAACCGATAACCTCAAGACGAACAGGTGCTGTGCCTGAAGTTACCATATCTATTTGAGTAGCTGCTGCTTTGGATAAATCGATAATTCTATTATCAACAAAAGGACCTCTATCATTGATACGAACGGTAGTTTGCCTGTTATTGTTTAAATTTGTAACCTTTAAAATCGTATTCATTGGTAAGGTTTTATGTGCTGCTGTAAAAGCGTTTTGATTATAAGTTTCTCCATTGCTTGTTTTTTTACCATGAAAGCCGGGTCCATACCAGCTAGCAATCCCATCAGCTGTCTCGCCAACCTCCACAACGGTTGGATAATAGGTCTTTCCGTTTATGGTGTAAGGCTTCATTGTGCCTTTTAAATTTTTAGAATTATTTGGCGTACTTTTAAAATCATTACCCGGATAATAAGTCGTTGGCTGACTTTTTGTTGTTGTGCAAGCACTGATTAAAATCGCACCAAAACTAGCGACTAACAACCTTAGTAGATTTTTTTGTTTGCTTAGAATTTGCATATTTATACTCCTTATTTGCAATCGGTAAGATAAGTTTTTGTTTAAGAGCGAGATGATCTTTTTTAATTTTATTATATTTTCGAATTTGTGCAATGCTTATACCATGTTTTTTAGCTATAGAATATAAAGAATCGCCTGATTTGACAATATAAATTTTTGTTTGAGGTAACCTTGTATCAACCTTTGTCAGTTTGCTTGGATTATAATTTTGCTCAAAAGCTAAAGATTTTGACACAGGGATATACATATAATAATCTTTATCAGGCGGAGTAAAATCATGTTTAAATTGTGGATTGTAGTATTTTAAATCTCCTAAACTCAAATCAGCCATTTTTGCTAAATCTTTCAAAGCTACACTTGAAGGAACTTCAACCCTTGTAAAATCACTGCTTAAAGTATGATTTACAAAAGAAGCATCGCCACCTAAATTAAAATCCTTATCACTAGCTAAAAAAGCAAGAGTAAGAATTTTCTTGATAAAAAGCCTCGTTTCAAGAGGTATATACTTAGCCTCCTCATCAAGAAGAACATGAAGCTCATCACTACCTGCTTCCTTAATGGCTTTGCTTAGTTTTCCACTACCGCAATTATAAGCCAAGATAGCTAAATACCACTTACCAAATTCAT
Source organism: Campylobacter sp. MIT 99-7217 (assembly GCF_006864365.1). Classification (NCBI taxonomy): domain Bacteria; kingdom Pseudomonadati; phylum Campylobacterota; class Epsilonproteobacteria; order Campylobacterales; family Campylobacteraceae; genus Campylobacter; species Campylobacter sp. MIT 99-7217. Next base: position 126,012 of record NZ_QHLJ01000005.1, on the reverse strand, counting down.
TTTTAAGACCCTTAAGATAATTTGCTGCTGCTATACTTGACTTAAAAGGATCGCGTCTTTCATCAACATAAGGATCAACTCTTAATCCTAAACTTTGTGCGGTTGGCTGCATAAACTGCCATACCCCTACAGCTTTTGCATTTGAAACACTATGTGCTTTAAGACCTGATTCTACCATAGCAAGATATAAAAACTCAGCCGGTAAATCCTCTTCTTTTATAATCATTTTAATCATAGGAATAAACTCATAAAATCCATTAACCGAATGCCTAAGAACTGATGAATATAATTTTTTTAAATTATCCCTACTTTCTATGAAATTAAGATCGCCTATAAAACTTGGCTCAATATCCAAACTTCTTAATATCTTCATCTGTCTTTCATAATATTCTGGAGAAAAAGAATTTGCCACTAAAAATTGGACAAATATCAGAAAAACTATCATACTTTTTTTCATCAAATCAATCCTTAAAAAATAATTCATTCGCATTTTGAGTGCAAAGCTCTATGACCTCATCTTTAGACAAGGATAAAAGCTCAGCCATCTTTTGAGCTACAAAATTTGTTAAAAGAGGCTCATTTCTTTTACCTCTAAAAGGCTCAGGACTAAGATAAGGGGCATCAGTTTCAATCAAAAGCTTATCTTTTGGAATTTTTGGCAGAATTTGGACTAAATTTTTAGCATTTTTAAAGGTCAAAACTCCACCGATTCCAAAATAAAAATGTTCCTTTAAACCTAGCAAAAGTTCGCTTGCATTAAAACAATGCAAAACGCCAAATCCACTACCCTGTCTATAAGATGAACCTGTTTTTTTGATAAATTCATTTAAGATTTCAAAAATATCCGCATTTGCCTCGCGTGCGTGGATAATCACGGGCTTTTCAAACTCCCTTGCAAGCTCAAGTTGGAATTTAAAAAGCTCTTTTTGCCTTTGCTTTATCTGCTCTTTATTTTCATTTTCTAAACGAAAATAATCAAGCCCGCACTCCCCCACAGCCACGCACTTTTCATGCACAATAAGTTTTCTTAAAAGTGCTTCATCAAAGCTTTCAAGCACGCAAGGGTGTGTGCCTACTGCAAAATAGATATTTTCATATCTTTCACAAATTTCAAGAGCTTTTGGCAAATCAGCCGTATTAGCAGCTGGGATTATGATCTTGCTGATATTATTTTTGAAAGAATGCTCTAGGATAACATTTAAATCCCCACAAAAGCTCTCATCATCTAAATGACAATGAGTGTCTATGATCTTAGCTTCATCTTTAAAATCAAGATCTAAAAGCATACCTCAACCCTATCTTTTCCGTTGTTCTTCGCTAATTTTAAAGCATCATCAGCCTTTTTCATCAAAACATTAATATCATCTTTGCTTTTGCCAAAACAAACACCTATACTTGCCGTATAAAAAAGCTCATCAAGTGCTACTAATATACTATTTTGTTTGATTTCAACACGAATAAGAGAAAAAATCTTTAAGGCTTTTTCATTGCTAATATTTTTTAATAAAATACAAATTTTAGTCGAATCAAAATGTCCTGCAAGATCTTTGCCTTTGATATTATTAGTGATAATTTTCGCACTTGTTTTAATGAGTTCGTTTCCAACATCAAAGCCGTATTCTTCATTAATGCTTCCTAAGTTATCAATATCTAAGAAAGCAAGAGCAAATTCTTCATCTCTATCTTGAATTTCACGCAAATAATCCTTTAACTCAGACATCAATGCATTAGAATTTTTAAGCCCGCTAAGCGAATCAAGATCTGTTAAAGAGCTGATTAATTGCAAGTCTTTCATATCCTTTAAAACCTTATTTAATCTTGCATTAAAAAGTTCTTTACTAAAAGGCTTGATGATAAAATCATTTGCCCCAATTCTCAAAGCCTTGCTCTCCTGGGCATCATTTTTTTCTCCTAAAAGTATGACGCCTATTTCAGTTTTGGCATATTTTGAACGCACAGCTTCTAAAACACCTATCCCATCAACTACAGGCATATTTGCATCACATATAATCAAGCCTGTATCAACATTATCTTCAAGATAATTTAAAGCTTCTTCTCCATGAGCTGCTACTAAAACATTAAAAAGTCTTAGACTTAAATTTCTTTTCACTTCATTTCTTTCAGGAAGCTTGCTCATGGCTAAGATCACCTTTCTTTTTTGAAAGGTGATCAAATTTTCAGCTACAGCGATAATCTCATCAATACAAGTATCACTTTCCTTAAAGATATAATCTAAAATATCCTTGCTGACAAAATTTTGTCTTATTTTTTCATCATTCATAGCTGTTAAAACTACGCTAGGCAAAGACTTTCCTAATACAAAATCAACAATTTCCCCATGAGGCGCATCAGGCAAACAAAGATCAACAAAACACATAAAAAAATGCTCTTCTTCAATCAAAGTCTTAGCCTCCTCGAAAGAAAAAGCGATCTCAACCTCAAGTTTTAAAGAATTTGAAATTTTTTTTGCAAGCAATTTGCATAGCATTTTATTATCATCAACGACTAAAATCTTTTCTTTCATTGTAAATAAACTCTCTATTTCTGTAAATTTCAAAGTTGAAATTATATCATAACTTAAGTTTTATTTTGCTTAATACTCAAGTAAAGTTTTTGCAAACTCGACAGCTTCATCACTGATCTGTTCTCCGCTGATCATTCTTGCAAGCTCTTTTATGCGTTCGTCTTTTTCAAGCCTTCTAACCCTACTTTCGCCATTTATCTTTTCGACCAAAAAGTGATTTTTAGCCTGAGATGAAAGTTGTGGTAGGTGCGAAATGGCAAAGATTTGATAAAATTTAGCAAGCTCGTTTAAAACCTTGGCTATGCTCATTGCTTCTTTTCCGCTTAAATTCGCATCAATTTCATCAAGAAAAATAATCCCCTTGCCCTCGTTTAAAATAAAGCATTCAGTGGCGATAAAAGCAAGTCTTAAGCGATTTAGCTCGCCTGAGCTAAGTTTTTTAAGGCTTGCTTCATTGATATTTAAAACAAGCTCATCTTGCCCTAAATTTGTGATTTCATCAAGCTTTGAAAGGCTTAAATTGACATCTTTCATATAAAGATTTTTAAGATAAGAGCTAAGCAAGCTCTCAAGCTCGCTTAAATTTGCCTTTCTTTTTTGACTAAGCTTTGTAGCCATTTCTTCGAGTTTTTCTTTAAATTTAGTAAAATTTTTCTCAAGCTCTTTTTTTTCAAAACTTAAATTTTCATAATGCTCAAGCTCTTTTTTCTTTTCGTCTAAAATTTGCAAAGCATTTTCCACGCTTTCATAGCGGTTTATGATAAAAGAAAGCTTTTCTATCCTATCAAGCACAGCTTCTATGTCAAAATCAAGCTCATCAAAGCTTTGCTTTTCAGCCACTACCCTAAGCTCATTTAACGCTTCTTCAAAAAAAGTGCTATCCACTTCGCTTAAATTTAGCGCATCAATCACAGCTTTTTCAAGCTCAAAAATAGCTCCAGCCCTAGCCCAAGCTTCTTCTATCTTGTCTTTTTTGGAAAGCTTTTTTTTAAGGCTCATTAGCTCTTCGTATTCGCCTACTTTTGGATTTATAGAGCTGATTTTTTCTATTTGCATAGTAGCAAGCTCTTTTAGCTCCTCAATTTTTCTTTCTTCTTCTTTGAGCTTTAAAAGCTCATTTTCACACTCTTTAAAGTCTTTAAAAAGCTTTTCAAACTCAAGCTTAAAGTCTAAGAAATTTTTATCTTTCTTTGCTTCCAAACTATCAAGCAAATTTAAAAATCTCTCATTGGAAAATTCATTATTTTCCTTAGCTGAAAGGTATTTAACAAAGCTTTTTGAAAGCGTTTGTAAGCTTTTTTTATTTATATTTTGGTTGTTGATAAAATACTTCGCACTTTTTTCTTTAAGCATCTTAAAAACATTTTCATCATCTTCTTCTATGCCAAATTCTTGCATATCAAGCTTATCATCAAGCACAAGCTCTACAAATTTAGCCTCACTATCACAAAGTCCAAAAGCACTTAAAATTCCTTTAAAAAGCACCGATTTGCCAGCTCCGCTAAGCCCTGTAAAAACAACAAGTCCCTTTTCAAGCTCAAGCTCAGCCTTTTTAAAACTCACATTTTCTCTTATAAAAATCGTTCGTATCATCATTTTCCCCAGTGCAATTTTTCTTTTAAAATTTGAAAATAATCCCTATTTTGAGGATGTATGAGACTTACGCTTTTATCGCTTAATTTGATTTTAATACTCTCAAAATCGCCACTTTTGAAATTTTCCTGCCCATCAATGCAAATAAGACAATCCTTAGTCCTTACTTCAAGCTCAAAACCGCGTGGCAGTACCACAGGACGCTGAGTAAGCGAGTGCGAACAAACAGGCGTGAGTATAAAAACCTCAGCCAAGGTATAAACAATAGGTCCATTTGCACTAAGATTATAAGCTGTTGAGCCAGCAGGCGAGGCTATTACAAGGCCATCTCCTGAATATTCGTTAAACACGCTTGAGTTTCTAAGAACCTCGATATGAGCCATGGATTTTTGCGAATTTCTAAAAAAAACAACATCGTTAAAGGCTGTTTTACTCAAGCTTTGTCCATCTTTTAAAATAAAATTAACCTCGAGTAAAAAAGGCTTTTCTATCCTAAATTTACCCTCAAAAAAATCATCAAAAAAAGCTCTTGCTTCACTTGTTTTAAAATCTGTTAAAAAGCCTAAATTTCCAGCATTTATACCAAGCAAAGCCTTATTATACTCACAAGCTTTTCTACAAAGTGAAATCAAAGTGCCATCTCCTCCCAAAGAAATCACAAAATCACTTTGTACAAAAAGTTCCTCAAGCTCAAATTTGGCTAAATTTATCGTTTTTGAGCTTGTTTTTTCAAGCAATAATTCTATATTTTTTTGCTCAAAAATATCTTTTAAAAACAAAATTTCTTCATCTAAATTTGAATTTTGTCTTGAAACAAGCCCTATTTTTTTAATGTTTTTATAATTAAGCGGTGTTTTCATAAAAAAATTATATCAAATTATTAGCAAAGCAAAAGGAAAAAAATATTATAATTTCCCTTAATTTTTTCAAAGGGATAGAATTTGAGAACACATTATAACACAGATTTAAGCCTCAAAAATGTAGGCGAAGAGGTAACGCTTTGCGGTTGGGCAAACTCTTACCGCGATCATGGTGGCGTGATTTTTATTGATTTAAGGGACAGAAGTGGGCTGATACAACTAGTTTGCGATCCAAAAGATAGTACAAAAGCTCATGAAGTAGCCTCCTTAGTTCGTAATGAATTTGTTTTGATAGCCAAGGGTAAAATTCGTCCAAGAGGCGAGGGACTAGTAAATCCTAAGCTTAAAACAGGCGAAATTGAAGTTGTCGTGCATACTTTGATCATCGAAAATGAAAGTGCTGTCGTGCCTTTTGGTATCAATGATGAAAGTGTTAATGAAGAACTAAGGCTTAAATACCGCTTTTTAGATCTTCGCTCAAACAAGCTTTATGATAATTTTGCTCTGCGTTCAAAGGCTTGTATAGCAGCTAGAAATTCGCTTGCAAATATGGGATTTTTAGAGGTTGAAACACCTATTTTAACAAAGGCTACTCCTGAGGGTGCTAGGGATTATTTAGTGCCATCTCGTGTGCATCAAGGTGAGTTTTACGCTCTACCACAAAGCCCACAGCTTTTTAAACAGCTTTTAATGTGTGCGGGATTTGACAGGTATTTTCAAATCGCAAAATGCTTTAGAGATGAGGATTTAAGGGCGGATCGTCAACCTGAATTTACGCAAATTGATGTTGAAATGAGCTTTTGCGAGCAAAAAGATGTGATGAAAGTTGCCGAGACCTTTTTAAAAGATATTTTCAAAGCCTGCGGAAAAGAAATTCAAACCCCATTTCGTCAAATGACTTATAAGGAAGCTATGGAAAATTACGGCTCTGATAAGCCTGATTTAAGATTTGATCTTAAATTTGTCGATGTTATAGATATTTTTGCACGCTCAAATAATGAAATTTTTGCAAACATTGCTAAAGATACTCGTAAAAACCGCATTAAGGCTATTCGCGTGCCAAAAGGCGATACCATTTTTTCAAAAAGACAAATGCAAAGATTTGAAGAATTTGTGCGTAAATTTGGTGCTGCAGGGCTTGCTTTCATACAGGTTAAAGAAGATGGGCTTAAAGGACCGCTTTGTAAATTCTTTAGCGAAGAAGATCTAAAAGAACTTAGTCAAAGATGTTCGCTTGAGCTTGGTGATGTTGTGTTTTTTGGGGCTGGGGTTAAGAAAACCGTGCTTGATTATATGGGAAGATTTAGGATTTTCCTAGCACAAGAGCTTCAAATCATCGATGAAGAGGCTTTAGAATTTCTTTGGGTTGTTGATTTTCCTATGTTTGAAAGAAATGATGATGGCAGTTTTTCTGCTATGCACCATCCTTTTACCATGCCTAAAAATATCGATGAAAGCGACCTAGAAGAAATCAGCTCTATAGCTTATGATGTCGTGCTTAACGGTATAGAACTTGGTGGTGGGAGTATAAGAATTCACAAAGATGAGATTCAACAAAAAGTCTTTAGACTTCTTAATATCGACGAAGTCGCACAAAGAGAAAAATTTGGCTTCTTGCTTGATGCTCTAAGCTTTGGAGCACCACCTCACGGAGGCATTGCCATAGGACTTGATAGGCTTATCATGCTGGTTACTAAATCAAGTAGCATAAGAGATGTTATCGCCTTTCCAAAGACACAAAGAGCACAGTGCTTGATGACGCAAGCACCAAGTGCGCCAAGTAGCGAAGCGATGAGGGAGCTTGGATTAAAATTAAGGGAGAAAGTAAAATGAAAGATTTGTTTTTGATTATAGGAGCGCCTGGAAGTGGCAAGACTACCGACGCAAGCATTATCGCAAAGGAAGATGATAGCGTTACGCATTATTCTACCGGCGATTTGTTAAGAGAAGAAGTAGCACGCAAAACCGAACTTGGAAAGCTTATCGATAGCTTCATCTCAAAGGGAAATTTAGTGCCTTTAAATGTCGTCGTAGATACCATAGTAACGGCGATTAAAAACGCTCCCACACAAAATATTATCATCGATGGCTATCCAAGAAGCGTTGAGCAAATGCAAGCCTTTGATAAGGTTTTAAGCGAGCAAAATGAGGTTTGCTTAAAGGGCGTGATTGAGGTTAAAGTAAGCGAGCAAGTGGCTAGAGACAGGGTTTTAGGACGAAACCGCGGGGCTGATGATAATGAAGAGGTTTTTAATAACAGAATGGGGGTCTATCTTGAGCCTTTAGAAGCTATCATTAAATTTTATGAGAGCAAGAATTTGCATTTTGTCATCAATGGCGAAAGAAGTATAGAAGAAATCGTCATGGACATGAGGGCTTTAATCAACAAAATCAAATCGAAAGGATAAAAAATGAATTTAAGCAAAATCAAAATAGGAGAAATCCCAAACAAAATCAACGCAGTGATCGAAATCCCTTATGGCTCGAGTATAAAATATGAGCTTGATAAAGAAAGTGGTGCTATCATGGTGGATCGCGTTATGGCTAGTGCGATGTTTTATCCGGCAAATTATGGCTTCATCGCAAACACTTTGGCTGATGATGGCGATCCTGTGGATATTTTGGTTTTAAATGAATATCCTATCCAAGCAGGAGCAGTGATTCCATGCCGTTTGATCGGCGTTTTGATCATGGAAGATGAAAGCGGAATGGACGAAAAACTTTTAGCCGTGCCTACAAGTAAGGTTGATCCAAGATATGACAATATCAAGTCTTACACCGATTTACCACAAGCTACACTGAATAAAATCAAAAATTTCTTTGAAACTTATAAAATCCTAGAGCCAAATAAATGGGTTAAGGTGCAAGATTTCAAAGATATTAAGGCTGCTGAAGAGATTTTACAAAAAGCGGTTGCTAATTTTAAGGGATAATTTGAAACAAATTTTTCTTGGTGGTGGCTGTTTTTGGTGTATAGAAGCTGTTTTTGAGCGTGTTTTAGGGCTTGTTACTGAGGTAGGCTATGTAGGAAATACACCAAATCCCACCTATCAAAGCGTTTGCATGGGTGATGGAAGTATCGAGGTGGTTCGCATAAACTATGATGAACATATCATCAAACTTGAAGAAATTTTAGATATTTTTTTTAAAATTCATGATCCAACTAGCCTTGATAGACAGGGTGCTGATGTAGGGGTTCAATACCGATCTGCTATCTTTTTTGAAAATGTGCAAGATAGAGATTTGATATTAAATTTTATCCAAAATATCCAAATCAAATTTCCTCAACCAATCCTTACTCAGGTAGCAAAACTTCCTCTTTACACAAAGGCTGAAGAATATCATCAACATTTTTTTACCAAAAATCCAACTCAGGCGTATTGTTTAGCCACTATACCACCAAAACTAAAAAAGCTTGGTTTTAACTAAAAAACACTACAACAAATTGATCAAAACTTACTGAGTATTCGCAAAAAATAGATATAATGGATAAAAATCTTAATGAAAGGAATATGATGAAAAAAATAGCTAGTAGCGTGATCTTGGCTTCAAGCTTACTTAGTTGCACAGCTTTTGCTGAAGAAGCAGGCTTTTTTATCGGTGCAAATACAGCCTATGGCTCTATAAAAGCAGGGGATACAAGCGGATTTAATGCCTATAGATTTGGTCTTGTTGGTGGTTATAAGCAGTTTTTTACTGAAGAATTTGGTGCAAGATATTATCTTAATCTTGATACAGGAACAAAATACACAAAGGGTAGCAATAACTCGCAAATTCAAAGATTTGATCTTGGATTAAATGTAGATGCACTTTATAATTTTTTACAAAGTAATGATCTTGAATATGGAGTTTTTGGCGGTTTAAGTCTTGATTATGCGATGAATGAGGAAAAATTAAAGCGTATTGATGGACCTGATGGACAGGGGCTTGATTTGGGGATTAATTTTGGTTTAAGACTAAACTATGCACAAAAACATGGTGTTGAGCTCTTCTCAAGATTTGGTCTAACAGGAGTTAAACTTGGAAAGCCAGATGATAGCACGCAAATATCGCCATACAGCGATGAAAAAATCCAAACACCTTATGCTGTAGGACTTCGCTATACTTATAGCTTTTGAATTTTTGGTTTGGAAAAATTATTCCAAACCACTTTTTTCTTCTTGAAAATCCTTAAAAAGAATGCGTAAATACTGATCTTTGATCTCTTGATGATGAGGCAAAATTTCTTCATTAAGCAAAGAAAAAGGATACACTATAAAATTTGTAAATTTATCTCCATCTTCATCATAATGCACATAAGTAAGTTCGGCTTTAAGATCGCTCATTTTAATTTTTTCTTGTGGTTTTTTCGTAATCTTTAAACTTACTAAAGCACCTATTCTTCGCTCTAAGCCGATTTGAGAAGAAAGAAAATTTCCTAAAGAATACACCACCAAAGTATCATTTATCATCTCAATAGGCTGTAAGACATGAGGGTGTGTCCCTATAACAATGTCAACTCCTTGCTCTGCCAAAAAGAAAGCAAGATCCTTTTGCTCTTTTGTTGGAGTAAAAACATATTCTTTTCCCCAATGCATAGAAACGATGAGTAAATCAACCTCGGATCGCAATGCTTGTATATCTTGTTTTAATCTTTCCTTACTATAAATATTGATCAAAAAAGCTTGCTCTTTGGGAAGTTCATAAGAATTTAAACCATAAGTATAAGCCAAAAAAGCATATTTTATACCATTTTTAGTATAAATTTTATTTTTCCTACTTTCTCTTAAATTTTTATTTACTCCAGCAAAAACAGCATTTGTTTTTTGCCAAAATCGTAAAGAACTCAACAAAGCCTCTTCTTTGCGATCAAAACTATGATTATTGGCTAAAGATACAAGATTAAAACCAAGTTCAAGCATATTTAAACCAAATTCTTGTGGGGAATTAAAATTTGGATAAGTACTAAGTCCAAGCTCCTTGCCCCCTAAAACGCTTTCTTGATTATAAAAAGCCAGATCATGCTCTTTAATCAAAGGCTTTAAAAACCTTAACATAGGAGAAAAGTCATAACTTACTCGACCATCTTTTGATATTTTTGCGTCCTTATAAACACGACTATGGAGCAAGGCATCTCCTGTCATGATCAAAGAAAGTTCAAAAATATCTTGTTGAGAAGATAAATTAGAATTTACATGCGTTTGATCCGCATGGGAAAAATAAAAAAGATTAAGAAAGAGTAAAAATCGTAAGCAAAAATCAAAAGCCCTTTTCATGATCAAAAGCAAAGAGTTAGAAAACTAACTCTTTTTTCATTTCAATAAAGACTATAAACATATCTTAACATAGTGTTAAAAGTCTGCTTGCCTTTTAAGCCACGATCATTTAAGTCATGGCTTTGAAGAGGAACTCTAAAAGCAAGCTCAGCAGAATGCACCTCATTAAAAACCGCTCTACCTCCAAAATTTAGGGAAGTATCAAAGCCGGTATCATTCCAAAAAGTAAAGCCTAAATTTATACCACCAAAAACACCATAAGAGCTTGAGCCTTGATTGATAAAATTATAAAGGGCATCAACATTTGCACCGATATTATAGTAAGTTCCTACATAAGAAGGCATATCACTCATGCTATTATAATACAGATTTCCATAAACACGAACACCAAAATTTTCATCAAAAAACTGCTTAAAACCCAAAATACCATGAAGGTTTAAGTCATTCCCTGTAACATCGTTACCATTTTTTTCAACCTTGCTCGAAGCCCAGCCCAAGCCACCACCAACAAAAAAGCCATCATTTTCAGCAAAAGCAACGCTAGATAAAACGCTACTTACCAAAACTAAAGAACAAAGGGTTTTTTTCATTCACATTCCTTTTTGATTTAAAATTTAAAGACTTAAAGATCTTTAGTACATGGTAATTGTATCACATTTTACTTAATCAAGCTCATAAAAAACTTATCTTACAAACAAAAAAATAATTTTTTTAGTCCTTTTAAGAAAAGAAATTTTTTGATTTTATTCACAGCCATTTCACAATGTGATATTTTGTTAAAAGCTCGAATATACCATACTTTAAGCTTTGATGTTTCACAAAAAATATTTAGTTTTTTTTAAGTTTTTTTATGTATATATTTCTAAGCTGTGATTTTTCATTATTTGGATTTTTTTTAAGTATAAAATAAAGTTTTTTTTCTTTAAAAAGATCCTTAAATTTAAAAATTTAGGGATCTTTCAAACAAACAAATTTCTAGTAAAGATTTTTTAACACAAACCTAAGCCTTAGCCTTGCTTAGCTCATTAAGTGCTGCAAGGGCGTTTAAGCTTCTTGGATAGCCTATGTAAGGGATAAGTGTTGTGATGGTAGCAAGTAAGATGCTTCTATCATTTCCTATGTTTAAATTCCCTGCTACATGGGCTTTTACCTGAGCGTCAGCTCCTCCTAAAGCACTTACAAAGACAAAGGTCAAAAGCTCTCTAAATTTAAGCTCAAGCCCACCTCTTGTATAAAAATCCCCAAAGCAATGTGCAGATAAAAAGGCTCTTATGTGCTTTTCATCATTTGGCGCAGCAGCATTGCCCTTATCTATGGCAGAGCCAAAAAATTTACGCTGAATTTCAAGCCCCTTTTCTTGCCTATTTTCTAGGGTGGTATTAGCTCTAGGTGCAAGTGGCAGGGCTATTTTAAGCTCTTTAAAGATCTCATTACTAGCCAAGATAAACTCTAAAGCCTTGCCCATGCCAACATAAGGCGTGCTTTGATAAAGGATTTCTTGCACCTCCTCAGGCTTAACCCCAGCATTTAAGCTTGCTTTTAACATGATCTTAAATTCACTAAGCCCTCCGCTTGCTATTAAAGCCCCTAAAACAAGCATAAGTCTTTGTTTTTCTTCTAGCTTTGAGCTAAATTTCAAGCTCTCATCAAAGGCAAAATTCACATATCTTTCAAAAAACTCAGGATCTGTTTTGGCTAAAGGCGGTGTTTGCTTGCCAAAAAGGCGCTCAAAATTTTCTTTTGCGATTTTTGTTAAATTCATTGTTATTTCCTTTATTTTTGTGCTAGGCTTAGCTAAAAGTTCGCTAAAGCCCAAATTTAAAGCTGTTAAGACAGCACCTAGTTTTGCACCTGTTTTTAAAAATTCCCTTCTTTTCATCTTAAAGTCCAACGCTGTTTGCCGCATCACTTCCCGGAGCAAAACGCTCTCCAACGATAGGGATCTTTCTTACAGCTTCATCTATGTTTTTTAGCTCATTTTGGCTAAATTTCACATTCACAGCACCTAGGTTTTCTAGCAAATGCTTAGGATTTGTTGTTTCTGGTATAGGCATTAAATGTTCATTTTGAGCCAAAAGCCAAGCAAGAGCAACTTGTGTGATAGTCGCATTTTTTTCCTTTGCAAGCTGGGCTAAAAAGGCTACTATTTCTTGATTTTTTTCAAGTGCAGCTGGAGTGTATCTTGGAAAGGCTAAACGCATATCGCCGGGTGCAAATTTAAAATCAGGCGTCATCACCCCGGTTAAAAGCCCTCTATCAAGTGGAGAATAAGCCACAAAGCCTATGCCTAGCCTTTTGCAAGTATCAATCACTCCATCATTTTCATGCTCTCTAAAGCTTATAGAATACTGACTTTGAACAGCTGTTAGAGGAAATTCCTTATGCGCTCTTTCTATGGTCTTAGCCCCTGCTTCGCTAAGCCCCCAGAAGCGAATTTTACCCATTTTTACAAGCTCACGCATAGTATCAGCTACTTCTTCTATAGGAGTATCAGGATCAACTCTGTGCTGGGTATAAAGATCGATATAATCGGTTTTAAGCCTTTTTAAACTCCCATCAACAGCTCTTAAAATCGCCTTTTTGCTTGAGTCTTGGTGCTGTTTGCCAAAGGGATAATAAAGTCCAAATTTAGTGCCTATGATAACCTTTGATCGAAGCGGCTTTAAAGCTTCTCCCACAAGCTCTTCATTTGTGTGCGGTCCATAAATTTCAGCTGTATCAAAATAAGTAACGCCCATATCATAAGCCTGTCTTATAAGCTTTATCATCTCAGGTATCGGACGGGCTGGTCCATGTCCATGACTCATGCCCATACAACCAAGCCCTAAAGCACTTACCTTAAGCTTTTTTCCTAAGCTTCTTAGGGGTAGTTTTTTGCTTTGCTTTAAAGAAATTTTTTCATTTTCCTTTGCCATGCTCACTCCTGCACTTAAGAGACTAAAAACTGCTGCAGTTTTTGCAGCCTTGCTTAAAAACTCTCTTCTTGAATTTTGCATTTTTGCTCCTTTTGAACTAAAATTTAAAAAACGAAAATAAAAAATTTTCGTTTTCATTCTGTAATTATAAAAAATGAGAGCAACTCTAAGTCAAGGGTAAATTTAAAAAATTTCTATAAATTTGCTATAAAAATTAAAATTTTTTCATCGTAAAGAAATGTTGGGAAAAATTTAAAAATATCTATGCTTTTGATTTGCTAGCAAATTTTGGTGGCTTAAATCCTGTTTTAATGCTCTTTAATGCCCAAATATAATGCGAGCTAAGAGATGAGATAAAATAACTACCTAAAGCCGTGCCTTTACACCATTTAAATGTGCCTTTGCTAAAAAGTTCGTCCTCATTTATAAGTTCAAGCATAGCAAGCACGGCTTTATGACTTTGCTCTAAAAGCCTTTTACTTAAATCTAAGCTTGTATTTTGGTGTTTTTCGTGAAAGACTAAATTTAGCTTAGCATAGGTGCGCCAATTATAGCCCTCTGGAAAAAAGGGTGTATTTTGGCTCGTTTGAGCGAGGTTATTTTTCACGAAATTTAAAAGCAGATTGTGCCATTCGTGCAGATGAATAAGCACATCACGGATATTTTTATCACGCACATTTTTAGCATTTGGGTAAGTAAAGGGCGAAATTTGCGTATTTTTATCTAATTTATCGATAAAGCTCATAAGCTTATTATATTCAAGTGTGCTAGCTTCTATAAGTTCGGTTTTATTGCTTGGTCGTGGCATTTTATATGTCCTTATTTTGCGTATTTAAAAGTGCAATATAACGCAAAAATATCTAAGATAAATTAATAAATACATTAAAGTGGAACAAATTTCACAAAAAGCTTAAAAATAGCTTGTTTTTGCCCCACTTTTTAAATCCAAAGCCTTAAAATTCCTTACTCAAAAACATTTTAGGATTTAAAGGCACATAAGGGATAAACTCAAGCTTTTCTACCATGTGCAAGGTGCTTTGTTTGTATTCTTTAAAATGCGGTGTTTGTAAGTGGCTTTTATAGCTTTGCTCATCTTTATATGCTTCTATGATATTAAACTCGCAAGGATTTTTGCTATCTTGCATAGCATAAAGTATCAAAACGCCCGGTTCAGTTTGCACAGCCTTAGAGCTAGTTCTTAGCAAAATATCCCTATACTCGTCTAAAAATTCGCATTTTATGGTGATTTTTGAAATTTTTGTAAGCATGATTTCTTCCTTTGCATTTAAATTTACACCCATAACGCAAACTAAAATTCCTAAAATTTCAATAAGCTTTTTCATCTTTTCTCCCTTAAATTCCCATTAAAAAAGCTGGATTTTTCTTAACAAGCAAGTCTATATCATTATGACTTAAACCATTTTCTTTAAGCTTGATAATGCTTTGTTTCATCGCTTTTATAGGGTGAGTAAGACCCACTTGTCCTAAATCAGTGCTTATAAAGCTTCTTTGAGGATAAATTTTAGCAAAAGAGCTAAACTCTTGCCAGCTCATAGTTTCATACTCGCTTAATGAAGTGCCTTTGCCCCAAAAATTTGTAAGCACACAATACTCAACCCAAGCTCCCAAATCACAAGCCTTTTTGATCTTATCCTTGCTCATAGTCCAAATAAGAGAATTTGCATGTGTGATGATAAATTTTTCAAATTTTATCTTTTTTGCATATTCAGCCAAAATCAAACTTTCCCTAGGCGAGCAATGCCCACTTGCAAGGGCTATGTTTGCGTCTTTACAAAGATGCAAAATTTGCATACTCTCTTTAAGAGGCTTTTCATGCTCATCAAGCACAGCTATGCCCTTGCGTCCTGTTTTGTGCATTTTTTCTTGATAAGCAGCCGCTGCTGTAGGTAGCCAAATTTGACGGCAAAACCCACCCGTTGTGGCAAGGGCTTTTTCTACAGCAAAGACATTGAGCTTATCTCCTGTGGTGTAGTTTAAAACAAGGCTACCAAAGCATTTAAAATCACTCTTGCCTAAAATTTCATTGATGATAAAGGCTCTATCATGGCAACTAAAATCATTTGACTTAAAACAAATGCTTTTATAGCCTGCTTCTTTTGCCTCTTTGGCTATGGCAAGTTCGTTACTTAGTCTTTCTTTGCTATCAGGAGCTGCGTGAATATGTATATCACTGACCCCTTTAAGCAAGCTTTCTTCTTTATTTTCCTTTGCATTTAAACTCATATTAGCTCCAACAATCGCCGCACTAAGGCTTAAATTTAAAAATTTGCGTCTTGAAATCATTAAAAACCAACTTGTTTTTGTAAGCTCGCAGGATAGCGATCACCTACGATTTCTATTTTATCTATAGCTTGTTCTAAGCTTGAAAGCTCTTTTTGACTTAAATTTATACTTAAAGCCCCTAAATTTTCTTCTAAATGTTCTAGCTTAGTAGTTCCTGGAATTGGCACTATGTAAGGCTTTTTAGCAAGCAAATAAGCAAGGGCTATTTGAGCCTCAGAAGCCTTTTTGCTTTGTCTAAATTCCTTTAAAACTTCTATGATTTTGTAATTTGCTTTTAAAGCCTCAGGGGTAAATCTTGGTAACTCGCCTCTATTGTCATTTTTAGGATCAAATTTCCTTTCACTAGTAATCTTACCGCTTAAAAAGCCACGATTTAAAGGACTATAAGGCACAAAGCCTATATCAAGTCTTTCAAGCGTAGGAAAAATATCCTTTTCTACACCACGCCACATCAAGTGGTATTCGCTTTGAACGGCTGTGATTTTTTGTTCTTTATTTGCTTTTTCTATAGTGGCTGCATTAAGCTCACAAACTCCAAAATGCCTAACTTTTCCAGCTTTTATAAGATCTTTTACAGTTCCAGCAACCTCTTCAATAGGCACTTTTGGATCAAATCTGTGTTGATAAAACATATCTATATAATCTCTTTTAAGCCTTTTTAAACTCTCATCACAAACCCTTTTTATCGTATCAGGGCGTGAATCCACCTCGCCTTTGTGATAGACGCCATTTATGATTTTATGACCAAATTTTGTTGTAACGCAAATTTTATCCTTATATGAGCTTAAAGCCTCTCCTGCAAGGGCTTCATTTGTATGAGGACCATAAATTTCAGCCGTATCAAAAAGCGTGATCCCATAATCAACACATTGATGTAAAAGCCTTATCATAGCTTTTTTATCAGGTAACGCACCCCTATTATAAGTCATTCCCATGACACCAAAACCAAGAGCAGAAACTTCTAAGCCATTTTTACCTCCAAGCTTTCTTTTTGGCATATTTGAGGGACTAAATTTCGCACCAAATGCTAGCAATCCACCGCCTAAAGCTATAGCCACAAGGGCTGAAGTTTTTAAAAACTCTCTTCTTGAACTCATCTTTTCTCCTTTTAAGTTGAAATTTGCAAAAAACGAAAGTAAAAAATTTTCACTTTTGTAATTATAAAAAATGAGAGCAACTCTAAGTCAAGAGTAGATTTTAAAAAATACAAAGTTTTTTGAAAAATTTACATTTTGATACTAATTTGCAAATATTTTTTAAAGATATAACAGACTTTAAAGACTAAATTTTTAGTATTGTTATAAATTTATATTTAAGCAATTAGTATTATTTTTTAAGCACTTTTAAAAAGCTAAAAGTATATAATGAATACAAATAATCCAAAAGGAAAGGTATGCGATATAAAATTCAGCTTATTTTGGTGGTAGTTTTTACAATATTTTCGTTTATAATCAGCGCTTGTAGTTTAAAATCCACAACACAAACAAATCAAAGCTCTTTAGAAACAAACCCTCTGGATACAGCTTTTGGAAGTCCAAATGATAGCGATCCACTAAGTCTTGGTAGTACCCCAACTCCACCAAGCAAAAGTTTTAAAAATCCAAGACCCATAAAATCACAATCAAAACTACAAACCCAAACCCTACCTCTAATGAAAGAAATTTATACAAAAAAGCCTCTTATTCGCTCTTCTAGCAAGCCACTTTTAACAAGTGCAAGACAAAATATGCCAAAAATTAGCGTTCAAGGCGTGCCACCTGATTTATTTGATAGAACGAGCGATTTTATGGTGATAATGGGTGCAAATGGCGTGCTTATCACGATATGGGCGACAGCTCCTGGTAATTGGCTTTGGGGATATTCTTTAAACAATAGTGCAGATCTTGGTGGATACAGAATTTGGCGACTTATTTTGCTTCCTAATGATGAAGTGATGATCCTCAATTTCGCTACTCGGACAACTTGCATAAATACCTATAAAAACGGCGTAATCCATTCTCCGTGCAATATCAACAATGTATATCAAAAATTCACACTTCGTCCTATGACAAATGGTGCGGTGCAAATTTATAATAAAGCTACTAATTCATGCTTACAAACACCGATTAGTGATGTATTTAATGGCGATGATTTTGGAGCGATAAATTTAAGCTCAAAATGCGATAATAGCATAGATCAGCAGTGGTATTTACTACCTCCACCACTTACTTCAAGCTTGTTTGAATAAGGAGTTAAGATGCAAAGAATTTTAGTATTATTGATCATTATGTCAGGTTTTATCTTAGCAAAGCCCGAGGATTTCAAGCTTGCAACTTGGAATTTACAAGGAAGTTCAGCCGCAACGGAGTCTAAATGGAATATTAGCGTGCGTCAAATCATCAGTGGAGAAAACCCAGCCGATATCTTAGCCATACAAGAAGCAGGAAATTTACCAAGCTCAGCACAGCCAACAGGCAGATCGCTTAACCAAGGTGGCACTATAGTAACTGAACATAGATGGCAACTTGGTAGCATGTCGCGTCCTTTTGAAGTGTATGTGTATTTCTCACAGATTGACACAGGAGCAAATCGTGTGAATTTAGCTATCGTTTCTCGTATTAGGGCTGAAGAGATCATCATTTTACCACCACCAAGCGTTGTTTCTCGCCCTATCATCGGTATTCGTATAGGAAATGATGTATTTTTTAATATCCACGCACTTGCAAATGGAGGAGTTGATGCACCAGCTATTGTAAATTCAGTTTTTAATCGTTTTAGAAATATGCCAAATATCACTTGGACGATTATGGGAGATTTTAACCGCTCGCCAGAAAGCGTAAGAGAAGCTTTAAGCCTTGAAACACGCATTCGTATAACGGTTTTAGCACCAGGTGCAGCAACTCAAAGAAGTGGAGGAACGCTTGATTGGGCTATTGTTGGAAATTCAGCAGGTGGTATCGCAGAAACAGCACTTGTAGCTGTACTTATGCTAGCAAATTTACGCACGCATTTAGTATCTGATCACTTTCCTGTAAATTTTAGAAAATTTGGAGATAATTAATGAAAATTTTAGCTTTTATTTTGTTATTTTTTGTAACAGCTTTTGCTGAAAGTGTGGGTGAAAATGTAACAGATAGCTTTCAAATCCGCAATGTAAATACCGGCTTAGCTATCAATCTAAACCGAGGTGCAAAGCAGTTTAACTACCAAAATTGGTTTTTAAAAGAGCTTGGAAATGATCCTAAGATCAAAAAAGTTGATAAATTTGCTAACTCTTTTCCCTTTGGTTATGCTCAATTTGTAGTTGTGGCTCAGCCAAATATGTGCTTAAGTATCGCGCCTAGTGGTTTTATGGTGCTTAAGGATTGTAAGAAAGATTATGAGAGTGGCGAGTTTGAGACGATTTTTCAGCTCATACCCACAACTTCTGGTGCTATGCAGATAAGATCCTTGCTTTTAAATACAGATGAATGCTTGGGAACTTATGAAAATCCAAATGTTGATATTCATGACAGAGTAGGGCTTGTGCGCTGCGTGCTTGAGTTTTTCGTAGGGATTGAACCAAAACAGCTTTTTATGTTTTCTCCTCCTCTAAATCAAGCAAATGTGATACAATGAAGAATTTTACAAGAGCAAAGAAAAGTCAAAAGACCTTTCTTTGAAAATGTTAGAGTTTTGACTCATAACGCCTAAGCATGTAAAGTCTTTTGAGTATTTTCTTGCGTGCTGAAATTTTTTGTTTTTTACGAATTTCAGTCATAGGCTCAAAAAATCTTCTTGCCCTAACCTCAGTTACAACAAGATTTCTATCAACTTGCTTTTTAAACTTACGATACGCTTCGTCAAAACTTTCGTTTGGATGCACCTTAATTCCTGGCACTATCCTCACCACCTTTCTTTTTATGATTTGAAAAGGGGTATTCTATCATAAAAATGTTATTTTTATGATAAATTTCTTATTTTTTAAGTTATAATTAGGATTATTTTATCAAATACATAGGAGTTTTGAAATGCATACTTGTATTACTGATTTTACAAAAAAGCGATATTACACCTATATCTTGGTAACTTGTATCGCCTTTATCTTACCTTTCATTAGGATCAATGGAAATCATTTCTTTCTTTTGAGCTTTGTTGATAAAAAACTCAATCTACTCTTTGTTTCTTTTGATACACAAGAACTTTACCTCATGCCTTTTGTGCTTATAGGACTTTTTTTAAGTATTTTTCTCATCACTACTTTAGGAGGAAGAATTTGGTGTGCTTGGACCTGTCCTCAGACTATATTTAGAGTGATTTATAGAGATCTCATTCAAACAAAACTTCTTAAAATTTATAGTGGTATAAAAAATAAACAAAAGCAAATTAAAGGAAATTTTGTAAAAAGAATTCTTGCTATTTTGATATTTTATATACTTGCTTTTTTGGCTGTAAGTAATCTACTTTGGTATTTTATCCCGCCTGAGCAATTTTTTGTTTATTTACAAAATCCAAGCGAACATACTTTATTTATGGGGATTTTGATCATCGCTTCCTTGCTTTTTACTCTTGATATTTGTTATTTGAAAGAGAATTTTTGCATCTATGTTTGCCCTTATGCAAGAATACAATCAACCATGTTTGATGATGATACTGTGCAAGTTATTTATGATGAACAAAGAGGTGGAAAGATCTTTAATGGTGCTGTGAAATTATGGAAAAAGCCTCCTGAGGGCGAATGTATAGGCTGTGAAGCCTGTGTGCATGTTTGTCCAACGCATATTGATATAAGAAGAGGCATGCAACTTGAATGTATAAATTGTCTTGAATGTGCTGATGCTTGTTCTCATATCCAAGCTAAATTTAACCGACCAAGTCTTATAAACTGGACAAGCTCTAAGGCTCTTCAAACAAAAAATAAGGTGCATTATTTTAGGTTTAGAACCGTAGCGTATTTTGTGGTTTTATTTATACTCGTTCTTATCTTATCCTTTGTAAGCACAAAAAAAGAACATATGCTTTTAAATATCAATAGAAGCAGTGAACTCTACAATGTCAGCAAAGATGGTAAAGTTAATAACGCTTATATCTTTTTGTTTCAAAATACAGATAACAAAGAACATACTTATTATTTTGATGTGAGCTTAAAGGATATAGATGGTGGATTAAAAATCACAAAACCAAGTAAGCCATTTACTTTAAAGGCTGGGGGCAAATCAAAACAAATAGTTGTTCTTGAAGCCACGCAAAATTTAAGCCAAAACCTTGATCAAGATACGATCATACCTTTAAAGATCGTAGCTTATGCAACTGATGATAAAGAAAATATTATCGTGGAGCGAGAAAGTATTTTTGTTTATCCTAAACCCTAAATAAAAAAAGCTTGTTTGAGCTTAATAAACTCAAATAGGCTTTTTTTGTAAAATATCTACCTAGAATCTAAACGGCTATATCTAAATAAAATCTTCTTAAAAAACGAAAAAATTTACACGACTCTAAACAACAAAGATTTACCAAAAAACTACTAAAATAAAAATTTAACTAAAAGCACAAGATACTTGCCCTTATTTTTCCTAGAAAGCTAAAAATAAATTCAAATCTTTAGCATTTAATCTCTCATCAAAATAAACATATTTAAATCATTATGATATAATATATTAGCAAAGGTATTTGTTTATTTTAAAGTATTTTAGCTGTATTTATGGTTTTTAAAGTTATTTTTGTTAGAATTTTTGGATTTGTTTGATGATGGAGAAGAATATGAGTAAAGCTGATATTGTAGTTGGGATACAATGGGGCGATGAGGGTAAAGGTAAGGTCGTTGATAAACTTTGCGAAAATTATGATTTTGTATGCAGAAGTGCCGGCGGACACAATGCTGGACATACAATTTGGGTTGATGGCGTTCGCTATGCTTTACATCTTATCCCTTCTGGTGTTTTGCATTCTCAATGTGTCAATATCATAGGCAATGGGGTTGTCGTTTCTCCTGAGGCTTTGATTTGTGAAATGGCACAATTTGAAGATCTTAAGGGAAGACTTTATATCAGTAACAAAGCTCATTTAAATTTAGCCCATCACTCACTCATAGATATCGCGAAAGAAAAGCTAAAAGGTATCAATGCTATAGGAACGACAGGAAAAGGTATAGGACCTGCTTATGCCGATAAGATTGATAGGGTTGGACATAGAATGTTTGAACTTTTAGATCCTGTGAGATTGTGCGAAAATTTATTTAAGGATTTTGAAAATAATAAAACCTTGTTTAATCTGTTAGAAATTCAAATACCAGAAAAAGAGGAACTTTTAAAAGATATCAAAAGGTATAGTGAAATTTTATCTCCTTTTATCACTGATACAACAAGAATGCTTTATAATGCTCTTGATAATGACAAAAGAGTATTGATAGAAGGAGCGCAAGGAAGTATGCTTGATATAGATCATGGAACTTATCCTTATGTAACAAGTTCAAACACCGTTTCTTCAGGAGCTTTAACAGGACTTGGTCTTAATCCAAAACAAGCAGGCAATATCATCGGCATAGTCAAAGCCTATACTACTCGTGTTGGAAATGGAGCTTTTCCTACCGAAGATAAGACCGAAGATGGAGAAAAAATAGCAAGAATAGGCAAGGAAATTGGTGTAAGTACGGGAAGAAAAAGGCGTTGTGGTTGGTTTGATGCTGTAGCTGTACAATATACAGCAAGACTTAACGGACTTGATTCCTTATCTTTGATGAAACTTGATGTACTTGATGGTTTTAAGAGTGTGAAAATTTGCAAAGCATATGAATATGAGGGTCAAGAGATTGATTATGTCCCTGTGGATTTAGAAAATGTCAAACCCATTTATGAAGAAATGCCGGGCTGGGATAAGGTTTTTGGGATAAGGGATTTTGATCTTCTGCCACAAAATGCTAAAAATTTTATCAAAAGACTAGAAGAACTTTGTGGTGTAAAAGTGAAATATATTTCTACAAGCCCTGAAAGAGATGATACTATAATCTTATGAAAAGTAAATATGATTCGGTTTTAAAAGTAAGAAAACAACAACTTGATAAGGCTGAGCTTAATCTAAATCAAGCAAGAGCAAGACAAATAGCACATGAAGAAGCCTTTAAGCTTGCAAATTTAGAATATCTTTCTATGAGTCTGCCTCAAAATGGTGATGTTCATTTATTAAGGCAAGGCTTACAAATGCTTGATGTAGCAAGAAATACAAAAGAACTTGCAAAAGAAAAACTAGAACTTTCAAATAAAGAGATGAGTCATTATCAAAACCTTTATAAGCAAGCTAGCTTAGAATATGAAAAAATCAAATATCTCAAAACAGAGGAAATCAAAAAAATAAAAGATGAGCTTAAAAAAATGGAAGAGAAATTTATAGATGAAATTGCTATAAGTAGGCATTTTTATGGAGGTAAAGATGAATAAAAAGATAGTAAGCTTGATTTTTCTATGCTCTTTTTTTGCACAAGCTGCAACTGAGGCTGAGATCAATTCCTACATAGAAGCAAGAAAGGCTCAACTTGAGTTGCAAATTAGAGAATTTGACGAAGCAAAACAGGCACTTGAAGCTTATAAAGCCTCCTTTGAAGCCTTGCAAAAGGAAAAAATGGAAGCCTTGCTTAAAAAAGAAGCTGAAGTAAATGCTACCTTAGCTAAAATCGAGCAAACTAAAAAAGAAAATGAAAATATACTAGCTCAAACACAAAAAAATCTTGAAACCATAAACAGCAAAACACAAGATAGGGTTAAAGAAATTTATTCGCAAATGAAAGATCAGTCCATAGCCGATGTTTTAAGCCAAATGGACGCTGATGAAGCCTCTAAGATCATGCTTTCTTTAGAAGCAAGAAAAATTTCAGGAGTACTTTCAAAAATGACTCCTCAAAAGGCAAGCGAGCTTACATTACTTCTTAAGAATTTAGATAGCAATCTCACGCAAAATACGCAAGAAAAATAAAGATAAATAAAACTAACTAAGTAGCACGAAGCTACTTAGTTTATTCATTCGCCTTGAGTTTGATTTTTTCTTCTTGATAAAGCCCTGTTCCAACAGGTATCATTCTACCAAGGATTACATTTTCTTTAAGATCTTCAAGATAATCAAATTTACCAGCTATACTAGCCTCAGTCAAGACCTTGGTGGTTTCTTGAAAAGAAGCAGCAGAAATAACGCTATCACTTCCAATAGCAGCCCTAGTAACCCCAAGCAAGACAGGCTCAGCTATGGCTGGCTCTCCGCCCATTTTTAAAATGCGTTCATTTTCTTCCTTAAATTTACGCCTTGAAACAAAGTCCCCAACTATAAATTTGGTATTGCCACTATCTACGACCTTAACCTGTCTTAGCATTTGAGAGACTATGACTTCTATATGCTTATCAGAAATGACAACTCCTTGACCCCTATAAACTTGCTGAATTTCAGAGATCAAATAATGATGCAAGGCTTTTTCGCCCAAAATTTTAAGCACATCATGGCTTGAAATCACCCCATCAGTAAGCTTTTCTCCTGCGTGGATAAATTCGCCTTCTCTAACTTGGATTTGTTTATTTTTATCGATAAGATATTCGACCCTGCTTCCATCTTCAGCCTCGATGACAATCCTTTCTTTTGAACGCAAAGGTTTTTCAAAACGCACAGTTCCATCTATTTCAGCTATCACCGCAGCACTTTTTGGCTTTCTTGCTTCAAAGAGTTCTGAAACTCTTGGAAGACCTCCGGTAATATCCTTTGATTTTGTTACAGCCTTTGGAGTTTTTGCCAAAATATCAGCTTGCATAACCTTATCTTTATCATTAACAAAAATAGCTGTTTTTGGCTCAAGCTGATAACGCAAGGTTTTTCCACCTTTTGTACTGATCACGATAGTAGGACGCACTCCACCTGGTAAATACTCATTAATCACCAAAGATCTTTTGCCCGTCGCTTCATCGATTTGTTCATCAGCACTATAACCCACCTCAACATCTTCAAAGCTAACAACGCCGTCCATTTCCGCAATGATAGTATTATTATAAGCGTCCCACTCAGCAATAACCATTTTATTTTTACTTGGTGCTGAAGCTATAATAGCTTGTGGATCATCGATCACAGCACTATCATCAAATTCGATTATAGATTCTCTAGGGATATAATACCTCCTAGCTTCTCTATCATTCTCATCAGCAATAACAACAAAAAATCCTTTTTCTTTGACAGCATAACCTTTTTTAATATTCCTTACCCTATCCAAGCCATCACCTTTGAGTATATAAAATTTCAAAGTTCCTTTTTCTCCAGCTTTAATATTTGTAGGGATAGGATCGCCATCTTGAACAAGAATTTCACTTGCGTAAGGGATACGATTTGGCACATTCCAACCCTCTTTTATAGTCTCAACTATACTCTCATCTTGTTCAACTTCTGTGCCACTTGCATAAGGGAGATAAAACTTACCACCTATATTTCCACTAACACCGGCCAACTCATTTGATCTTGCTTGATCATGCTTTCTTAAGGTATATTTTGCTTCTTGAGTTTTATTTTTAAGGGTAATAATCACATCTTCATGTATATTTTCTATATGCAAAGTTCCTTTAAAAGGTGCTTTAATCTTTGGCTCTACAAGTAAAATTCCTGCATTTCTACGATTGGCAACGATTTTTTTCTTTTCTCTATTTGTATAGGTATCAAGATTATAAAATCTCACAAAGCCCTCTTTTTGAGCAACAACTTGTCTATCTTGCAAATCCGTACTTGCTGTTCCACCGCTGTGAAAAGTTCTTAGAGTAAGCTGAGTTCCTGGCTCACCAATTGACTGAGCTGAAATAATACCCACTGCTTCTCCAGCCTTAACCAAGCTACCCTCTCCTAAATTTATCCCATAGCATTTTGCACAAATTCCCTTTTTTGCCTTACAAGTGATTGGAGTACGGATATTAACGGTTTTGATACCGCTTTCGCTGATGATTTTTGCTTTTTCTTCATCTATTAATGTACCCTCAGCAAACAAGGTTTCATTTGTGATAGGATCGATAATATCTTCTGATAAAACCCTACCTAAAATCCTTTCTTCCAAAGTCTCAACTATGGCACTATCGGCTGTGATTTCATTAATTTCAACACCTTCATGAGTTCCGCAATCATCTATAGTAATTTTCACATTTTGAGCCACATCAATGAGCTTTCTAGTAAGATAACCAGCATTTGCTGTTTTTAAAGCTGTATCAGCAAGTCCTTTTCTAGCACCATGCGTTGAAATAAAATACTCAAGCACATTAAGACCCTCACGGAAATTTGAAATGATGGGCGTTTCAATGATAGAGCCATCAGGTTTTGCCATAAGCCCACGCATAGCAGCAAGCTGAGAAATTTGAGCTGCACTTCCTCTAGCCCCGCTATCAGCCATCATATAAATGGAATTAAAGCCCTCCTTATCTTTTTGGATAAGACTCATCATTTCCTTTGAAAGACTATTATTTGTACTTTTCCAAATATCAATGATCTTATTATATCTCTCGCTCGCAGTAATAAGCCCTTGATTAAAAGAATTTTGTATGCTACGAACTTGTTTCTTGGCTTCATCAATCTTTTTTTGCTTTTCTTCAGGTACGATAATATCAGCTACTGAGATAGAAATACCAGCCTTAGTAGCGTATTCAAAGCCTAAATTTTTAAGTTTATCCAAAAAGCTTGCAGTAATGCCTAGCCCTCCTTTTTTATACACATAATCAACCAAGGCGCCAGTGTCTTTTTTCTTTAAAATTTTATTCCACATATACTCAGGTACAAAATCAGGCAATATAGATTTTATAATAAGCCTTCCAGCTGTCGTAACTATCTTTTGACCATCAATAACGGTTTGAATACTTGCATGAATATCAAGGCAATTTGAATCAAGAGCCATCATCACTTCATCAATACCTGTGCAAATTTTATGAGAACCCTTTGCTCCCACCTTTTCCAAAGAAAGATAATAAATTCCCAAAACCATATCCTGAGAAGGCACAGTTACAGACTTACCACTTGCAGGAAGTAAGATATTCATAGAAGAAAGCATTAAAATTTTACACTCAGCTATAGCTTCTTGAGAAAGTGGCACATGAACAGCCATTTGATCGCCGTCAAAGTCTGCATTAAAGGCTGAACATACCAAAGGGTGAAGCTGTATAGCCTTGCCTTCCACCAAAATAGGGTGAAAAGCTTGTATAGAAAGTTTATGCAAGGTTGGAGCGCGGTTTAGCATGACAGGATGTCCTTCGACGACCTCTTCTAAACATTCCCAAACTTCATTGGTCTTATTTTCTATCATTTTTTTAGCTTGCTTGACCGTAGTTGCATAACCTTTTTCTTCAAGTTTGGCTAAAAGATGAGGCTTAAAAAGCTCTAATGCCATTTTTTTAGGCAAACCACATTGATCCATTCTAAGCTTAGGACCCACAACTATAACGCTTCGTCCGCTAAAATCAACCCTTTTTCCAAGTAAGTTTTGCCTAAAACGACCTTGTTTTCCTTTAATGATCTCACTTAAGGATTTAAGAGGGCGTTTATTTGCTCCTTTTACAGCATTAGTTCTACGACCATTATCAAAGAGTGCGTCTACAGCTTCTTGAAGCATTCTTTTTTCATTTCTTATGATGATCTCAGGCGCATCAAGTTCCATAAGCCTTTTAAGACGAGCGTTTCTATTGATCACACGACGATACAAATCATTCACATCAGAAACAGCAAATTTGCCACCATCAAGAGCAACCAAAGGACGCAAATCAGGTGGTAAAACAGGTAAATTTGTAATCATCATCCACTCAGGACGATTTGGCACAGATTCTTCATTGGTATTGGTATTAGAATTTGAATTTAAGAAATTTTCAACTACTTTTAAACGCTTCACGATAGTCTTTTTCTTTGCTTCTGAATTTGTAGCTGACATTTCTTCTTTGAGCGAATTTAAAAGTTCAACTAGATCAAGAGAAGCAAGTAAATCACGGATAACTTCTCCACCCATTCTTGCTTTAAAGCCCGTATTTTCATATCTTTGCATAAGACTTTGATACTGCTCTTCATTCAAAACATCACAAAATTCGACTTTTTTATTGCTCTCATTATCATAAAAGGCTTCACCAGCACTTTCAACTATATAAGCTTCATAATAAAGCACGCGTTCTAAGTCCTTCATCTTAACGCCCAAAAGCGTTCCTATACGGCTTGGCAAGGAATTTACATACCAAATATGAGCCACAGGAGTAACAAGTTCTATATGCCCCATTCTAGAACGACGCACCTTAGAACTAGCCACCTCAACCCCACATTTTTCACATTTTACGCCCTTAAAACGCATTTTTTTATATCTACCACACAAGCATTCATAATCTCTAATTGGTCCAAAGATCTTAGCACAAAAAAGTCCGTCCCTTTCAGGCTTAAGTGTACGGTAATTAATGGTCTCAGGCTTTTTTACCTCTCCATAAGACCAAGATTTGATCTTTTCAGGGCTAGCAAGTCTTAACTGAAAGGCTTCAAAATCTCTTGGTCTTCCCTCTTCTTTTATCTCTATAATCTTAAATTTACTCATCTTCTTTATCCTCATCAAAAATTTCAACATCTAAGGCTAAGGATTTTAGCTCATTTGTTAAAACAAAAAAGGTTTCAGGTATGCCTGTAGCTGGAACATTTTCGCCCTTTGTCAAGGCCTTATAAGCACTAAAGCGACCCTCAACATCATCTGATTTTATAGTAAGCATTTCTCTTAAAGTATGAGCAGCCCCATAAGCTTCAAGGGCCCAAACTTCCATTTCTCCAAATCTTTGACCCCCAAATAAGGCTTTACCGCCTACTGGTTGTTGGGTTACTAGGCTGTAAGGCCCTGTACTTCTTGCATGCACTTTTTCATCAACTAAGTGGTGAAGTTTTAGCATATACATACACCCTACATGCACCCTTTCAGCTATCTTTTCTCCTGTGCGTCCATCATAAAGCTCGCTTTTGCCGTCCATTGAAATTTTAGCCATTTCAAAAAGTTTGCCAAGCTCGTCCATAGTTGCACCCTCAAAAACAGGAGTAGCAAATTTAACACCCTTACTCCAATCTCTTGCATAAGCAATCAAATCCTCATCACTAAGACTTTTTAAGAATTCTTTTTCCTTAGCAAATCTTTCTAAAGAGCAAATTTCAAGCATTTTTGCCCTAAGCTCTTTGACAAAGTCCTTTTGCTTTTTATCAAAAATTTTTTGAATTTGATGACCTAGGCTAAGTCCTACTAAACCAAGATGACTTTCTAGAATTTGTCCTATATTCATACGACTTGGCACACCCAAAGGATTCAAAGCTATGTCTATACTTCTACCATTTGCAAGATAAGGCATATCAACTTCTGGAACTATGTTTGAAACAACACCTTTGTTACCATGTCTTCCTGCCATTTTATCGCCAACTTTAAGTTTTCTTTTTGTAGCTATATAAACTTTTACAAGCTTAACCACCCCACTTGGCAAAATATCATCTTTTTCTAAAATTTCAAGCTTTTCATCATGTTCGGCTTTGAGCTTTTTCTTTTCATTTTGGAAGTAGTTTTTCAAATCATCATATTGTTTTTGAACTTCCTTTGAATAAGCCTTAACAAGAGAATTTAAAGCAAAACGATTAATCTTTTCTAATTCTTTTATATCGATCTTATCGCCTTTTTTATAGTTTTTATCCCCTACTTTTTGTGCTAGATTTAAGGCTGATTTTGAAAGCAAGGCACAAACTCTTAAAATTTCTTCCCTATCCATCATTAAAAGTCTGTCATGGTGTTCTTTTTCCAAGGTTAGCTTTTCTTCATCATATGATTTTATCGTTCTTGCGTCCTTTTCATAACCCTTTTTGGTAAAGATCTTAACATCAACAACTACGCCCTCCAAAGAAGCCGTAGCATACAAGGATTTATTGACCACATGCCCTGCTTTTTCTCCAAAAATAGCCCTCAAAAGTCTTTCTTCAGGGGTTGGCTTTACCTCGCCCTTTGGAGAAACCTTGCCTACAAGTATCATGCCAGGTTTTATATGAGTGCCTATCTTTGCTATACCGCTTTCATCAAGATGAGCTACATCTTCTTCTTTGATATTTGGGATATCCTTTGTGATTTCTTCAATGCCGTCCTTTAGCTCTCTAGCCTCAATCTCTTTTTCATAAATATGCACACTTGTAAAGGCATCTTCTCTTATCATTCTTTCATTAACAACGATAGCATCCTCGTAGTTGTAGCCATTCCAAGGCACAAAAGCGATTAAAGCATTTTTACCTATAGCAAGTTCTCCTTG
The DNA here is from genome assembly GCF_006864365.1 of Campylobacter sp. MIT 99-7217. Taxonomy (NCBI): domain Bacteria; kingdom Pseudomonadati; phylum Campylobacterota; class Epsilonproteobacteria; order Campylobacterales; family Campylobacteraceae; genus Campylobacter; species Campylobacter sp. MIT 99-7217. The sequence goes on along the minus strand of NZ_QHLJ01000005.1, from coordinate 96,321 downwards.
ATCCATACTTGCACCATCGGCAATAATCTGTCCAGCTTCTACCAAATCGCCCTTTTTAACAATAGGGTGCTGATTATAAGCTGTATTTTGGTTTGTTCTTAAATTTTTCTCCATAGAATAATGATCAATGAAAGGACCTTTTTCATCTTCGCCTAAGATGAAAATACTTTTATTATCAACCTTTTCTACAACTCCACCCCTTTTTGCTTTCAAAGCCATCCATGCATCACGGGCTATGACTTTTTCCATACCTGTTCCTACTATAGGTGCATCAGAGGTTAAAAGAGGCACGGCTTGTCTTTGCATATTTGAACCCATCAAAGCACGGTTTGCATCATCATGCTCCAAGAAAGGTATAAGAGAGGCTGCAACGCCCACTATCATGCCCGAACAAAGATCGATGAGATTGATCTCTTCTCTTCTTGCAAGTATGGTTTCTCCATCTTGTCTTGCTTCAATAACCTCTTCAACGATATTTCCCTTTGAATCAAGCTTAGTTGAAGCAGGTGCGATAAACATTCCTTCTTCTTGAGTGGCTGTAAGATAAACCACCTCATCACTTACCTTTCCATTGATAACCTTCTTATAAGGAGCTTCTACAAAGCCCAGATCATTTACTTTTGCATAAGTTGCAAGAGTGTTGATAAGCCCTATGTTTTGTCCTTCAGGTGTTTCAACAGGACAAATTCTTCCATAATGAGTAGCATGAACATCTCTTACCTCAAATCCAGCTCGTTCTTTTACAAGTCCACCCTCGCCAAGTGCCGAAAGTCTTCTTTTATGTGTAACTTCACTTAGTGGATTGGTTTGATCCATAAACTGAGAAAGCTGTCCTCCTGTAAAAAATTCAATGATAGTAGTAGTGATCATCTTTGGATTGATCAAATCATAAGGCATAACTTTGTCTAAATCAGTACTTAAGGCTGTAAATTTATCACGAATTGCCTTTTGCATTTTTGCTAGCCCTAAATGAAGCTCATTAGCCAAAAGCTCTCCTATAGAACGGATACGGCGGTTTCCAAGATGATCCCTATCATCGATATGCCCCTTGCCATTTTTTACCTTTATAAGATATTTTGCCGTTTTAATGATATCCTCATTTGTTAAAACGGTCACAAACTCAGGAACATTCAAAGCTAACTTATGATTCATCTTCATACGACCAACTTTTGTAAGATCGTATCTTTCAGGATTAAAAAACAAATCATTCACATAAGTTTTAGCAGCTTCTTTTACCACAGGCTCGCCCGGACGCATAACCTTATAAATTCTAATCGCAGCTAAATCATTTTCATCTTCTAAATTTTCACTTTGTCTTAAGGTTTTTAAGGTTTCATTATCTTGCAAGAAAGAATTAATAATAGCCGTATCTACGCCATTTGCTAAGTCATTTGCTATCTCAAAGCTCTTTTGTTCCTTAGCTTTAGCAAGTTTATTTTCATCAAGTAAGGTCAAAGAGTCTAAAATAAGCTCGCCATTTTTATCAACAATAGGAGAAGCTAGATATCTGTTTGCAAGAATTTCAGCTGGATATTCTATCCATTTCAAGCCATTTTTAACAAGTTCTTCTGCTTTTTTCTTTGTCAAACGCTTCCCTGCTTGTAAAACCACCTTACCTTTTTCATCTTTTATGTCATATTCTATGCGGTCCATAAAATCATCTGGATTAAATTCAGTTACAAATTTATCCTTTTTAACATGTATGGTTTGTATAGGATAAAAAAGTTTGATAATATCTTGTTTTTTATAGCCCAAAGCTCTAAAAAGCATGGTAATAGGAACTTTTCTTCTCTTATTGATCCTTACATAAAGTACATCTTTGGCATCGTATTCAAAATACAGCCACGAACCGCGATCAGGGATAATTTGAGCTGTATAAACAAGTTTATTTGCAACGGTCGAGCTTTCTTCTTCTTTAAAGATAACGCCTGGACTTCTGTGAAGTTGATTTACAACAACCCTTTCAACCCCATTGATGATAAAAGAAATCCTATCCGTCATCAAAGGAATTTCTCTAATAAAAATTTCTTGTTCTTTTATATCTTTAATGCCTACTTTTTCTCCGCTTTTTTCATCTTTTTCATGTAGGGTAAGGCGGATTTTCATCTTTAAATTTACTGCATAAGTAAGCCCTCTTTCCATGCACTCACGGATCGTATATTTTGGCTTGCCTATCTCACTACTGACATATTCTAAACTTAAACGATTTTGTGGATCATGGATAGGAAAAATAGACTTAAATACCTTTTCTATACCACTTTCACTATGCTTATCATCAAGATTTAAAAAATAATCAAAACTCTTTTTTTGTAATTGTAAAAGATTTGGGATATCTATTTGTTTGGAAATATTGGAAAAATCAACTCTTAAACGACTTTTTGATGGTTGGTTGTGTAGCATTTATACACCTCATTGATAAAAAATTTAAAGAAAGTGATTCAAATTGAATCAAAAAAAGAAGACTTAAAAAAAGCCTTCTTTAAATTTAAAAAGCTTATTTAAGCTCTACTTTAGCTCCAGCTTCTTCAAGTTGTTTTTTAGCTTCTTCAGCTTCAGCCTTATTTACACCTTCTTTAAGAACTGATGGGGTTTGCTCTGTGGCATCTTTAGCTTCCTTAAGACCAAGCCCTGTAAGAGCTCTTACTACCTTAATAACCTCGATTTTCTTAGCTCCTGCATCGGTTAAAACGATATTAAATTCAGTCTTTTCTTCTGCAGCAGCACCACCGCCACCGCCACCGCCAGCACCTGCTACAACAACAGGGGCAGCTGAAACACCAAATTTTTCTTCAAATTCTTTCACAAGCTCTGAAAGCTCAAGAACACTCAAATTTGAAATATATTCTAATACATCTTCTTTAGAAATTGCCATTTTTTATCCTTTTATATTAATTTTCTGTTTCTTTTTTATTTTTAAGCGCATTTAAACCAATAGTAAAATTGGTGATTGGCGCATTCCATACTTGCAAAAGCATAGCAAGCAACTCATTTCTTGAAGGCATCTTAGCAAGAGCTTTAACCTTGGCTACATCTGCTACTTCTGTTTCAATGAAAGCGGATTTAATGTTAAATTGCTCATTATCATCTTCAAATTTAGAAGCAACTTTACAAACACTTAACTGATCCTCGCCCCAAAGATAAATATTTGTATCTTTAAGTTCAAGTCCCTTTTTATCCGCATTATTTAAGGCTATATTTGCTAAGGTGTTCTTGATGATTTGCACCTTAACGCCATTTTCCCTTGCATTTTCACGCAAAACTTCAAGTTTTTTAGTGCTTAAGCCCTTATAATTACAAACAATAATAGCTTCGCTCTTTTTAAAACCCTCTTCTAAAGCAGAAACGATTTTAATCTTTTCATTTTTGGTCATACTTCTCCTTTCCGACCGGCGATTTCAAGCAGAGAGAAAATCAATTCAATTAAGCTTAAAGCCTCGGCTATCTCCAATCTAAAATAAAAATTTAAAAAAAGTATAATTTTTTCAAATTTTTATTTTAGATAGTAAAAGAGTTGAAAGCTCAACTCTTATTTCATATCTAAAAGTTCTTGGGTTTCAAGACTTAAAGAAGGACTCATGGTTAAAGATAGGGCTGCTGTTTTGATATATCTTCCCTTAGCAGTAGCGGGCTTATGCTTGTTGATCGCCTTAACAAAGGTTTGGATATTATTATTTAATTGTTCCTTAGAAAAGCTCACTTTACCAAGCCCTGCATGGATATTTCCTTGTTTATCTACACGGAAATTAACCTGCCCACTTTTTGCATTATTAACAGCTTGTGCCACATCCATGGTAACCGTGCCTGTTTTTGGATTTGGCATAAGTCCCTTTGGTCCTAAAATACGACCCACTTTACCAACAAGACCCATTAAATTTGGAGTTGCGATTAATACATCAAAATTCATATTTCCTTTTTGAATTTCTTCCACCAAATCATCACTTCCCACTATATCCGCACCAGCAGCTTGAGCTTCATCAGCCTTTGCATCTTTTGCTATAACTGCTACGCGTACTTTTTTGCCTGTACCTGCTGGTAAAACAACTGAACCTCTAACCATTTGATCAGCATGTCTTGGATCAACATTAAGCTTTAAAGCAATCTCAACAGTCTCATCAAATTTAGCAGAGGCTAAACCCTTGATAGTATCAATAGCTTCATTTAAAGCATACTCTTTGTTTTTATCAACCTTTTGTGATAACTCTTTTAATCTTTTTGTAATTTTAGACATTTTTATTTCTCCGCATTTTTAAAGTGCTTCCGCCATCTTTTAAAACTTGGCGGTAAAAGTTTTAATCAACGATTTCAACACCCATAGAACGAGCTGAACCTGCTATAATCTTAGCAGCTTGTTCCTTATCTTTGGTATTTAAATCAGCAAGCTTCTTATCAACTATTTCTAAAACTTGTTTCTTAGTAAGCTTTCCTACTTTATTTTTAAGTGGATTATCTGCTCCCTTGCTAATGCCTGCTGCCTTTTTGATAAGATCTGTTGCAGGAGGCTGCTTTGTGATAAATGTAAAGCTTTTATCTGCATACACAGTGATCACAACAGGGATATTAAAACCTGCCATATCTTTTGTTCTTTCATTAAAAGCCTTACAAAACTCCATGATATTCACACCTTGTTGTCCAAGAGCAGGACCTACAGGAGGTGATGGATTTGCCTTTGTCGCAGCAATATGCAATTTGATTTCACCGACCACTTTTTTAGCCATAATTTTCTCCTTAATTAATTCTTAAACTATTTTCTCAACTTGAGAATGTAAGATTTCAACAGGCGTAGAACGCCCAAATATCGATACATTTAACTTAAGTAAGCCTCTAACCATATCGTATTCTTCGATAATACCGGTAAAATTTGCAAAAGGTCCCTCGACTATACGAACATTTTCGCCTTCTTCAAATGAAATTTTTGGCTTTGGCGCTGCCTTATTTTGAACCTTTTCTAAAATCAACTTGATATCTTTTTCACTCAAAGGAGTAGGCTTTTTACTTTCTCCAATAAACCTACCAACCTTAGGCAAAGACTGAATTCTATGCCAAAGCTCGGTACTTAAATCAACATAAGCAAATACATAGCCTGAATACAAGCTCCTTTCGCTTATCTTTTCTTTTCCATTTTTAAACTCAATCACATCTTCAGTAGGTACGACAACTTCTTTAATCTGCTCTTCTATACCATTATCACGAATTAGATTTTCAATGGCTCTTTTAACTGCCATTTCACTTCCTGCATAAGTTTGTATAGCATACCACTTATGCGACCCCATATTTTGTGTATCTAAATTCTCTTGCATATCAAAAACCTTAACCTACAACCAAAGATAGTAACGATGACATGATTAAATCCACTATCCACAAAAATAAAGCCACGACAAAAACAACCACTAAAACAGTAATAAAAGCATTTCTAACCTGCTCTTTGAGAGGGAAAATAACCTTTCTTAACTCTACCTTTGATAATCTAAAATAAGTTATTAATTTTTCCATTTTACAACCTTGATTGTGGCAGGGCAAGAGGGATTCGAACCCCCAACCATCGGATTTGGAATCCGGCGCTCTACCGTTGGAGCTATTGCCCTTTAGCTTTTCAGTTTAACTTCTTTATGAAGTGTATGTTTTTTAAGTCTTGGGCAATACTTTTTTAATTCTAACTTTTCAGTTGTGTTTTTGCTATTTTTATAAGTGCTATAATTAATATCGCCTGTCTCTTCACATTTTAAACCGATTTTTACTCTCATCATTTTTCCTTAAAAACAAAAAGCCAAGATTGCTCTTGGCTTTAAGATTTATTTAATAATTTTAGAAACAACACCTGATCCTACAGTATGTCCACCTTCACGGATCGCAAAGCGAGTTCCATCTTCAAGGGCTACTGGAGCAATCAAAGTTACGGTAATACGAACATTTTCGCCCGGCATAACCATTTCTGTACCCTCAGCAAGTTTGATTGAACCTGTAACATCTGTTGTTCTAACATAAAATTGCGGTCTATAGTTATTAAAGAATGGAGTATGACGACCACCTTCATCTTTATTTAAGATATAAACCTCAGCTTCAAATTCTGTATGAGGAGTGATTGATTTTGGTTTAGCAAGAACCATACCTCTTAGAACCTCTTCTTTTTTTGTTCCACGAAGCAATACGCCAACATTATCGCCAGCCTCGCCTTGATCCATTTCTTTTCTAAACATTTCAACACCTGTAACAGTTGTTGTTTGAGTATCCTTGATACCTACGATCTCGATAGTATCGCCCACCTTTACTATACCTTTTTCTATTCTACCTGTTACAACTGTTCCACGACCTGAGATAGAGAAAACATCTTCAATAGGCATCAAAAAGTCTTTATCAGTATCACGAACAGGAGTTGGGATATAGCTATCAACCGCAGCCATAAGATCCATGACCTTAGCAGACCACTCTCCATCTTGTCCAGCTTTTGCTTCTTCTAAAGCTTTCAAAGCAGATCCTGAGATGATAGGAGTATCATCGCCCGGAAAATCATAAGAACTTAAAAGCTCTCTAATTTCCATTTCAACAAGTTCCAAAAGCTCAGCATCATCAACCATATCAGCCTTATTCATAAATACAACGATATAAGGCACACCAACTTGGCGAGAAAGTAAGATATGCTCTCTTGTTTGAGGCATAGGACCATCAGCTGCTGAAACAACTAGTATAGCTCCATCCATTTGAGCAGCACCTGTGATCATGTTTTTAACATAATCAGCGTGTCCCGGACAATCCACATGTGCATAGTGGCGATTTTCAGTCTCATACTCGATGTGAGAAGTAGCAATAGTAATACCACGCTCTTTTTCTTCTGGAGCATTATCGATATTATCATAATCTTTAAGCTCCGCCAAACCTTTTCTTGAAAGAACAGCAGAAATAGCAGCTGTCAAGGTTGTTTTACCATGGTCGACATGACCGATAGTTCCAATATTTACATGTGGCTTATTACGAGAAAATTTTTCTTTAGCCATCTTTAATCCTCCATAAAAAAATTTTTATTTCAAACCAATCTTAACCTAGTATAATTTCATTCGTAAATGGAGCTCATAGCGGGAATTGAACCCGCGACCTCTCCCTTACCAAGGGAGTGCTCTACCTCTGAGCCATACGAGCGCTCAGGAGATTACACTTAAGAAAAGACAACAAAAAATTAAATTTAATGATTGATGTATTCAAGCAAATCAAGATCAAAGCTTAATACAGCTCCCAGTAAATTTAAAATGGAGCGGGAAACGGGACTCGAACCCGCGACCCTCAGCTTGGAAGGCTGATGCTCTAGCCAACTGAGCTATTCCCGCAAAGCATGGTGGTGAGTCGTGGATTCGAACCACGGAAGACATAGTCAGCAGATTTACAGTCTGCCCTCGTTGGCCACTTGAGTAACTCACCTTTTAACACCATATATTTCATATCTGGTCAAACACTGCTAAAAAATCTTAAAAAATACTAAGATAAATGGAGCTGGTTAAGGGACTTGAACCCCCGACCTGCTGCTTACAAGGCAGCTGCTCTACCAACTGAGCTAAACCAGCATTTTTTAAAATTAAAAGCAAGATTATACCCTAAAAAAATACTTTTTGTCAAGAAAAAATATTCATTTTTTTGATAAAAATATATTCATTAATAAAAACAAAAAAATAAACATAATGCCAAACTTAAATTTCTTTCATTAATTATAAATTTTGAAAAAATGATAATTAAGGCAAATTAATACAAATTTTTTTGAATGCAAAGATAATTATTTTGCTATAATCTCTCTTAAATTTAATAAAAAAGAAAGATTTATGAAAATACTTTTTGCCCCAAGTGAAGCTAAAAATAAATCCTCAAGCTTTGAAGCTATTAATGAAAAATCATTTATATTTGAAGATTTATTTGCTAAAAGACTTGAAGCTATAAACGCCTATAATGACTTTGTTTTTAACGCAAATTTCGCAGAACTTAGTGAGCTTTTTGGTCTTAAAGAAGAAAAAGAAATACTTAAATTTAAACAAAATATACTCAAACTCCCTACACAAAAGGCTATTCAAAGATATAGCGGGGTAAGTTTTAAGCATTTAGATTATGAAAGCTTAGACATAAGAGCAAAGACCTATATCGATGAGAGCGTTTTAATCTTTTCAAATCTCTTTGGAGCTATTTTAGCAAAGGATAAAATCCCTTTTTATAAATTTAAACAGGGTGCAAAAATCAAAAATTTCGAAATAGAAAAATTTTATAAACAACACTTCACTAAAGCCTTAGATAAGTTTTTGCAAGATGAAGATATCATTGATTTAAGGGCTGGTTTTTATGAAAAATTTTACACCCTTAAGCAAAAACATTCAAGTTATAAATTTATAAAAAATGGCAAGGTTGTTAGTCATTTTGCCAAAGCTTTAAGAGGAGAGCTTTTAAGGCTTTGTGCTAAATATCAAATCCAAAACAATCAAGATTTACTAAACAAGCTCCCTTCAAATTTAAAGATCATAGATATAAAAATTCAAGGATACAAAGAAGAGTTTTGCCTTGAAATTTTAGCTGATTAATGAGCTAGTTTTAAAAGCTCTTCTTGTAAGGTTTTTTTCTCAGCCTCACTAAGTCCAAAAATACTTAGCATGCTCATTCTAGAAAGTATGAGATCAGCTTGCTTTACTCTCTTATCCTCACTACCCACATCAAGAGGAGTAAAAGCAGAAGATCCTATGAGTAAGCGTCCATTTTCTTTACTTCTTAAACCCCAAATGCTATGAAACATCAACTCTTTATCCTCCACTTTACCCACATAAAGCGTGATATGTCCTTTAAGATATAACAAACTTTGATAAGCTTTAGCATACTTGGCTATAAATTTAAGTTTTTGTTCGTTATTTAAAGTACTAATATCAAGATTAGTAAAGCTGAGTGCTTGAGCATAGGAATTTCTTGGTAAAAATACCCCAAAACTTCCAAAAATATCTCTTGTAAGCAAAGAACAATCCCTTTCAAAACCATATCCACCCCAACCATAAGGAAGTCCCACAAGCTCTTTCATCATGCGTTTTAAATTTGCATCATTTGCTTGAAGAGGAAAGGAAGAAGCCTCGTTTTTGGGTATTTTATAGCTGTTTTTTCCTATCTTTCCATAGTAAAAATGGGCATCACTTTTATAAAAAGGATAGATAGCCCCTATCCTTGTTTCAAACAAAAATTTACCCTCTATACTTAAAATAGGTTTTTTTTCATAAAGTGGGGTAATGAATTGAAGTTTTTTATAAATTTGCACTCTTTTTTCGTTAAAAAGTTCCAAATCATCAGCTCTTACAAAGCCCCAGCCTAAAAACGAATACACCAAAGCAAACTGCTTATCCTTAGTATAATGACTGATAAAAACAGGAGTTCCGGCATTTAAAGCACTATCCATAGCATAATCAAATGGCACTCCTTCTCCAGCTTGGAGGGGATCAAGCAAAATTTCAGTATTTACAGGGATATTTTTACTAAAAGAATTTCTTATAAGTAAGGCTTTTTTGCTCACGCTTAGAAAGGCTTTTTTGTTTGCATTGTCTAAGGCTTTTTCAAAAAAACTCTTAGGGATAGGAATTTTGCTAAAAAAATAATATTCTTTATTAGGGTTTAAATAGCCTCCAAAAGCCCAAAAAATTTTATTTATATCAAATTTTCTCCTACGCAAATGATCGTTCCAAGGATCAAAAAATGTAGACATATAGTGATGATACTGCGCTTTCATATCTACATCAAAACCTCTAAATTGATCGAGCAAATCAACAAAACTTTTATCTTTATAAGTGTAAGGATCAACAAAATATTCTTCTTGTCCTTGCTCTTGTGGTGAATAAGTGTTATTTTGTGTTATTGGTGTTTTTGTAGTTGTTTTAGTAGAACATGCTATCATAAAAAAAACAAAAAAATTCAAAAAAAATGCAAAATTTAAAATTTTAAAACGCATTTTAAATCCCTAAATTTAAATAAAACGGCTATAATTCTACCATGAATTTAGTAAATAAACTTAAAGAAATTTTAAAACATAATCATGTCTTTTTAAGTGGTGGAGCTGGAGTTGGAAAATCTTATCTTACGAATGAGCTTAAAAAAGACTATAAACAAAGCGCTAAAGAAATAGCCGTTCTTGGCTCAACAGCAATTTCAGCCTTTAATGTAGGTGGATTCACTCTGCACAGCTTCTTTGCCTTTGGAATTTGCACAAATTTAAATGAACTTATGGCTTTGGATAAAAAACAAAAAGAAAAACTCAAAAAGCTAAGGAAAATTCTTCAAAAACTTGAACTCATCATCATTGATGAAATTTCTATGGTCAGTGCAAGTGTGTTTGAGATGATTGATTTTAGGTTAAAAGATGCTGATTTTAAAGGCAAAATGCTTGTTGTGGGCGATTTTTGCCAGCTACCGCCCATACAAAATGCAAAACAAGAAAAAAATCATCTTTTTTCTAGGGCTTACTACGCATTTTCTTCTAGTGCATGGCAAAATTTTAATTTCGTAAATATCCTCTTACACTTACCAAAAAGAACGCAAAATGAAGAATTCTACACACATTTACTCGCCCTAAGAGAAAGTAAGCTTGATGAAAAGCAGGCTTGTTATTTTGAACAATTTATAATTAAAACCCAAGATTATGAACGCTTAGATGATGATTTTACCTTACTTTGCGGGATTAATAAAAAAGTTGATTGTATCAATGAAAGCAAGCTTAGCAAACTTGAGGGAAAACTTTATACCTTTAAAGCAAGGGTGCAAAAATTTGATCAAAGCTTAGATGATAAGAGTATTGAGCGTTGGATAAAAGGGCTTAGTGTTTTAGATGAGCTAAAGCTTAAGGTGGGAGCGAAGATTATTTTTTGTGCAAATAACTGGGAATTAAATTATTACAATGGAGAACAAGGGCTTGTTGATGATATCTTTGAAGAAGACGGGGAAATTTTTATACAAATTTTAAAGAGCAATGGCGTTCATATTACCTTAGAGCCTTTTGCTTTTACGCTTGAGGATTTGTTTGCAGATGATTTAGAAGATCATGTTCGTGCAAAACTTTATCAATTTCCCATAAAACTAGCCTACGCTATAACCATACATAAATCACAAGGTATGAGCATTCAAAAGCTTATTTGCGACATTGATCATATTTTTGAAAATGGGCAGCTTTATGTGGCTATTTCAAGAGCTATAGATCCAAAAACATTAAAAATTCTTTATTCAAGAACACAAAATTTTAAAGAATACTTTTTGCATTCTGCAAAGATCGATGAAGAAGTGCTTGAATTTTATAAAAAGAATGAGTTTTTGTATTTAGAGGATTTAGATAAAATATAAAATAAATCAAGGAAAAATCATGAAAATATTGCTTTTGTTTTTATTGCCTTTGATCTTGAGTGCTGAAATTTTAGAGCTTAAGGGCTTGAGGACTGATTTGTATTCTAAAGTTGGTGCTAATACCTTAAAAAAGATTGAACTATCCTTAGAATTTGAAGGCTCAAATTTAAAAAATAACACATCAAAACTTTATGATAGCACTTTAAGCGTGATTTCTGGTTTTTTTTATGAGGACATTTTTACAGAAATAGGCAAAAATAATTTCAAAGAAACACTAAAGCGTTTCATCAGCAAAAAACATAGGCTTGAAATCAAAGAAATTTATATACTCTCAGTAAGCGGGGTGGAAAAATTTGATCTTGAAGAATTTAAACGCTTCTTGCAAGATGCGGATATAAAAGGTGATAGCAAAGAACAGCTTAGAAAAGAAATCGAATCCATAGAAAAAAATATCAGCGTACAAACACCAAATGTTCCACAAATTCCTGATCTTTCTAACTTACTTGGCGAAGAAAATAATGAAAATTTAAATATAGACAACATAGACACGAGCATTTTAGAGCTTCCAAAAATACCAGAAAAAACCCCTATCCAGCTCAAAGACAAAAACACAACAGGCTTTAGCATAGAAACTGATGATAAAAATACAAGTGGATTTTAAGGCAAGAAGCTTTTTCTTGCCTTGTTAATTATCTCTAAAAAGCCTTGAAGCAAGCCTTTTGGCTCTACTTTGATCGCGGTCTTTTTTAAGGGTTTTAAAAATTCGTCCCACATATTCTTCAAGCTTTTCTTGACTATTCATTGTCTTATCGTTTATTTTCTTTACCCTTTCATAACTTCCATCTTTTTGAAGCTCATAAGCTAGCTCTGTATCGCTGAGTTGCAAGTGTAAAATTTGAGCTAATTTAGCCTTTAAATTTTCATCAAAAATAGGTGTCATTAACTCAAGTCTTCGTTCTAAATTTCTTGGCATCAAATCAGCACTTGAAATAAAATAATTTGGCAAACTATGCTTAAAATAAAAAATCCTCGCATGCTCAAGATATTTACCCACTATCGAACGAACCTTGATATTTTGGCTATATTCCTCACCAACCCTTAAACAGCAAATTCCGCGGATAATAAGCTGTATACTCACTCCAGCCTTACTTGCCTCATACAAGGCGTTAATCACATCACTATCAACTAAGGAGTTCATCTTGGCTATGATAGCACCCTCCTTGCCCTTACCAATCTCAACGCCTATCATTTCTAAAATTCGCTCTTTGATTTGATTTGGACTCATTGAAAGTACTTGCAAACGGCGATTTTTATTAAAACCACTTAGGATATGAAAAAAACTTGTTGTATCCTGAGCAAAATCAACGCCTCTAGTGAAATAACTCACATCAGTATATATTCTTGCTGTATTTGCATTATAATTTCCTGTTCCAAGATGCATGTAAAATTTAAGCTCCTCGCCTTCTTTGCGGATCACCTGAGCTAGCTTAGCATGCACCTTAAAGCCTGTAATGCCATAAATCACATGAGCACCAGCTTCTTCAAGTGCTTTTGCCCAGTGCAAGTTATTTTCCTCATCAAAACGAGCCTTAAGTTCTACCATAACCGTTACTTGTTTGCCCTCACTTGCAGCATCTATAAGAGCTTGGACTATATTTGAATTTTTTTCCACCCTATAAAGCGTCATTCTTATGGAAATAACCCTAGGATCAGTGCTTGCTTCTTTGATAAATTTATACACAGGATCAAAACTCTCATAAGGGTGAAAAAGTAAAATATCTTGTTTATCAATACACTCAAAAATAGATAAATTTTCATTAAAAGGAGGCAAGACCTTAGGCGTATAAGAAGGACTAAGTAAATTAATAAAGGTTTTGTTTCCAGCGATTTGCCAAAGTTGGGGTAAATTAAGCAAAGTAGAATACTCATAAACATCTTTATGAAAAATTTTCATATGGGTATTGAGAAATTGAACGATCTCCTCATCAGCTCCTTTTTGGATTTGAAGTCTTACAAATGCCCCTTTTCTACGAAGTTTTAAACCCTGCTCAAGTATCATCATAAAATCATCTGCTTCTTCTTCTTCGATCGCCATATCAGCATTTCTAGTTACCCTAAAAGCAACTGAAGCTAAAAGCTTGTATCCCGGAAAAATCTCCTCAACATGCCTTTGAACTATACTTTCAATAGGAACATAAATATTGTTTTGAACCTGATAAAATCTTGGCAAAACACGAGGAATTCGTATCATTCCAAATTTGATCATATCCTCATGACTTTGATCACAAAGCTTTACAGCTAGAGCAAAAGAAAGATTATTTAAATGTGGAAAAGGGTGAGTAGAATCAACAGCAATAGGCACGATAACAGGAAAAATATGCGAAAAAAAATACTCATTGCATTTTTGCTTCAAACCTTCATCTAATTTTTCATAAGCTCTTATAAAAAGATTTTCTTTTTCTAAAGCATGAACGACCTCTTTAAAATAATACTCTAATTTTGCTTTTTCCTTATGTAGATATTTGCGGATTTCTTTTAACTGCATTAAAGGAGTCATCTCATCAACTCCACTAATAGTAATGCCAGCCGAGAAAAGTTGTTTAAGCCCAGCAACCCTTATCATATAAAACTCATCTAAATTCGTGCAATAAATAGCAATAAATTTCAATTTTTCAAGTAAGGGTATATCCTTAGAACACTGATCAAGTACGCGAGAATTAAAAGCAAGCCAAGAAAGCTCACGATTTAAAAACATTTGAGGGCTATTTTGCATCATCAAAACCTTAAGTGTAAATTTATTTATATTTTAATTTTTGTTTAAAATATGGCATTTAAGTAAATTAAGAGTTAATATATCCTTAAGATAAAATTAAATTAATTTGAGCTACAATTCTCATATTTAAGTAAATCTTTAATTAAGGAGGTAGCAATTTGAAGCAAGAAAAAACTTCATCAAGTCTTTATAGTGTTTTTCTTGTACTCATTTTTGTGTTTTTTGCTGTGGGCTTTTACACCTTTTACAATGCTAAAGGCTTGTCCTATTTTAGCAATGATAGCGCAGCCTGTAATAACTGCCATATCATGAACGAGGTTTATAACGACTATCTTAAAGCACCACATTCAAAAAAGATAGCAGGAGAGCCAAAAGCAAGCTGTAATGACTGCCATTTGCCTCATAGTTTTGTAAGCAAGTGGATCGCAAAGGCTGAAAGTGGCGTAGGACATGCTTATGCTTTCACTTTTAAACTTGACGAACTACCTACAAACTTAAGTGCAAATGAAAAAAGTAAAAAAATGGTGCAAGACAACTGCGTTCGCTGTCATAGCGAATATGTAAGCAATGTGATCAACCCAACAACTGATCCGCATAGAGATAATTCTTTAAAATGCGTATCCTGTCATGAGGGTGTAGGTCATAAAAGAGGATTTTAAATTTAAAAGGAGGAAGGAATGAACAAAAAAAGTTTATGGGGTGCGATTATAGTTCTTGTTGTTGTAATCGTTGGAATACTTTGGTTAAATAATAATATTACCAAAAAACAAAATGAAGGAGTTGGTGGGCTTGCTTCAAAAAATATCGTTGAGCTTAGCGATGACAATCCAACTTTTGATCATTGGGGTCAAAACTTCCCTGATTATCTTGATATGTATCTTACTGTGGAAAAACAAAAGCCTATTTCTACTGAATTTGGCGGAAATTTAGCTTATTCTAAGCTTATTCGCTATCCACAACTTACTGTGCTTTGGGCAGGATATCCATTTAGCCTTGATGCAAATGAAGAAAGAGGACACTTTTGGATTCAAGTTGATCAAATGGATACAGCAAGAAATAACAAAGATTTCTTAAATGCACATGGTTTTAAAGCATTTGCTGGGCAACCTGCTGCCTGTATGAACTGCCATAGTGGTTGGACTCCTTGGCTTATCAACAACACAGCAAAAGGTGATTTTGTAGCGTTTAACTCGACCAAATATTGGACAATGATCAAGAATGTTCCTGCAGTAAATGGATTTGCAGAAAACTCACCAGAACATAGTGGTCCTCATGGTGGCAAAAGAATGGGTGTAACCTGTGCTGATTGTCATGCTCCAAATACTATGGAACTTAGACTTACTCGCCCAGCAGCTATCAATGCTTTAGTTAAATTTAGAGGTTATGAAGCTGATCCTGTTACAGGTGTAAAAGCTTCAAGAGATGAGATGAGAACTCTAGTTTGCTCACAATGCCATGTTGAGTATTATTTTAGGCCAACAGGAACAAAGGTTAAGGTCATGGGCGAAACTATAGCCGATGATACGAGCAAAAAATGGTGGGACGGCACTCAAAAAACTTATGATGAGTTTGATTCTTGGAGAGATGGAAATGCTGCCAAAGAAATCGAAGTTGCTGGTATAGAGCTTGTTTTCCCTTGGGGAGAATGGAAAAAAGGCGAACCATTTAGGATAGAAATGTTTGATGATTATTACGAAAAAGCTCGTGATGTGTTTGCAGCAGATTGGAATCATAAATTAAGTGGCGCTCCTATGATCAAAATCCAACACCCCGAAAGCGAACTTTACAGCGGTGGCGTTCATGCTGCTAATGGTGTAAGTTGTGCAGATTGTCATATGCCTTATATTAGAAAGGGTGCAAAAAAGATGACCAATCACAATGTTACCTCACCACTTCAAGATATCAACGCAGCTTGCAAAACTTGCCACAATCAAAGCGAGGATTATCTTAAAGCACAAATCAAAGATATCCAAAAATCAGTGGCTTATGATCTAAGAAGTGCTGAATATGCAACAGTTAATCTCATCATGGATATCAAAAATATGCGTGAGCTTTTAGGTGCTAAGGATATTTATCAAAAAGACGGAAAAGCCGATCAAGCAAAAATTTCAGCTGCTCTTAAAGAGGTGCTAGAACTTCATAGAAAAGCTCAAATGAGAGGCGATTTCATCGGTGCTGAAAACTCAACAGGCTTTCATAATCCAAGAGAAGCTTCAAGAATGCTTTTACAAGCTGTTGAAATGGCAAAAGAAGGACAGGTTAAACTTGTTCAAATCGCTGCAGCAAACGGCATAAATGACTTTAAAACTTCAAATTTAGGTTTTGAGGAAATCCAAAAGCTTAATCCGGGAGATATTCGCTATAAAGTGGATCTTAATGGACACAAAGCAGGAGATCGCTACTATGAACATGAAGAAATCAATGGCAATCCTCCAGCAGAGTATCTTGAGTTTGACAAAAACACAAGACCTTATAACTACAAGGTGATCGATAAACAATGATTGCCAGCCAAGCTTTTCAAAGCTTGGCTTTTTAATTTAAAAGCTTAGTTAAGTTAAATTTTTAACATAACAAAGCTTGATTAAATTTGCTCTTTATTTTTCAAAGCCTTTTCTATCTTTTTATCAGTTTTATACTGCGATAGTGCATAAATAGCCCAAGCTGTTGCTGGTAACCAACCTATAAAAGTGATTTGCAGTATCAAACAAATAACTCCAGCTATAGGGCGACCTATAGTAAAAAACACAGCAAAAGGCAAAAAGATTGCAAGTAAAAGTCTCATTTTTTCTCCTTTAAAAATAATTCATAATTGTATTTTTTTTTTTTTTTGAATATTTGCTTAAATTTATATTAATTTTCAAAATTTGGCTTAAAGACTTTTTACTTTTAATTGAGTTTAAAATTTCTAATGCTTATTTTAAAGTATTTTTAACAAACATTTAAAAACTTATTTTGTGCTTAAATTTATGCTATATAGCCTTAAGTTGTTTCATTTTTTAATTAAGCTTTTAGGATTAGACTTTAAAATTTTTGAGCGAAAGCATTTTGTAAGCTAAAATAAGATTTTGTTTTCAAATTTCAAATTTTATTATAAAGTTTTTTTCAAAAGAGACGATGATAGGGATCAGTCTTTTCAAAATATTGTTAAGCCCAAGTAAAAAACTTGGGCTTTTTTTACAATACTTCTTTCTCTTCTTTTTCTTGTTTTTTGCTGATCGTTTCTATGTTTGAGCGATTTTTTTCTATCAATAAACGATTTTTTTCAACAAAGTCTTTAAGCTCTTCTATATCGGCTCGTATTTTTTCTATACTTGATCTAAAAAATTTAATCTTTGCTTCATAGCGATTGACAAGCAAAGAAATCGTAAATAAAAATAAAATCACGATCACCCAAAATCCAAATTCCATAAGTTCTCCTTTTTAATCAATAAATCTTTTCGTAAGCCCTGAATAAAAATCAATACGCCTATCTCTTAAAAAAGGCCACCACCTTCTTACCTGTTCGCCTCTTTGCAAGTCAAGTTCTTTGATGAAAGCTTCTTCATCTGTAGAATTTGCCCTAAAAAGCTCTTCACCCTGAGGTCCAAAAATAAAAGAATTCCCCCAAAAGCGAATCCCAGCTTCCACCCCACTTTCATCTTTTTCAAAGCCTACGCGGTTGATAGCCACCACAAAAAGCCCATTTGCGATGGCATGCCCTCTTTGCACACCAAGCCAAGCATCAAGCTGTCTTTGCTTTTCTTCTTTGCTATCCTTATCAAACCAGCCAATAGCCGTTGGATAGATGAGAATTTGCGCTCCTTTTAAAGCCATGAGCCTAGCTGCTTCAGGATACCACTGATCCCAGCATATCAAAACCCCAAGCCGTCCAACGCTTGTATTTATAGGCTCAAAACCCAAATCCCCCTCAGTAAAATAAAATTTCTCATAAAAGCAAGGATCATCAGGAATGTGCATTTTTCGGTATTTTCCAGCTAAAGAGCCGTCCTTTTCAAAGACAAAAGCCGTGTTGTGATAAAGCCCAGAAGCTCTTTTTTCAAAAAGAGAGGCGATCAAGACAACTTCATTTTTCTTTGCTATGCTAGCCCAAAATTTCACATCTTCTTCAAAGTCATTTGCCAAATCAAACAAATCCACATTTTCACTTTGACAAAAATACATACTTTGATGAAGCTCGCCAAGACACACTAAATTTGCTCCTTGCTTGGCAGCTTTTTGTATCAGTTCGCAGGTTTTTTCGACGCTTGCTTTTTTGCTTCCGTGAAATTTTTGCTGTATGAGTGCTATTTTTAGTTTATCTTTGCTATCTTGCTTCACTGCTTTGTCCTTTCTTCTTCAAAATCATCATAAGGATCAAGATGAATTTGAAATTCCCACCTTTGATCTTGAAACTGCTTTCTTATGTCTTGTTCTAGCGTATCAGCTATTTCATGAGCCTTGATAAGCAAGATATCAGGCGAGAAAACAAGATGCACGCTAAGATAGTTTAGTTGTGGGCTTTTGCGTGTTTTAAGATCATGAAAAGTGATGATTTGTTGATGAGCTTTAATGAGCGTTGCAATTTGATCTATGACTTCTTTTTCTAAAGCCTTGTCCATTAAGAAATTTATGGCTTTTTTGATGATTTTAAAGGCACTAAAAGCGATATAAAGGCTGATTAAGATACCAAAAACCGAATCAATGATATATAAGTTTGTAAAATAAATCAAAACCAAAGCCACAAGCGTGCAAAGATTGGTCAAAAAATCACTCTTATAATGCAAACAATCACTTTGCACGATCAAGCTCTTTGTTTTTTTAGCGACAAATTCTAAAAAAATCACAAGCAAAGCGGTTATGATCAAGGCAAAAATCATCACAAAAATACTTAAATTTAAATCTAAAATTTCTTCTTTGTGATAAATTTTCATGATACTTTGATAAAAGATGAAAGCCCCTACACAAACGATAAAAAAGCCCTCAACAAGCCCCATAAGTGCTTCTATCTTAGAAAAGCCGAAATTATAGTTTTCATTAGCCTTTTGTGAGGATTTTTTAAGTGCTAGAAAGTTAAAGATAGAAATAACAAAGTCCATTAAAGAATCAATAGCACTTGCAAGAACTGCAACGCTTGAGCTAAGCATTCCAACGATAAATTTTATCAAAGCAAGAAACAAGGCACACAAACTTGCAACAATGGTAGCTTTTTGAGCTAGCATTTTATGCTCATTTTTACAACATCACGCACAATGCTTTCCTTAAATTTATTGTTTTATTTTTGATCTTGTATTGTAAAAAAAAAGAGTTTAAAAAATACTTAGCCTTATTCTAAGGGCTTATTTATAGGTAAATTTAAAAAGTTGGAACGCTTCTTGCTTTTGGTTTGGAGCAATATTTTGAAAGGATTTAAAATGAGTTTAAGGATTAACACAAATATAGGTGCATTAAATGCACATACCAACGCAGTTATCACCTCAAGAGAATTAGATAACTCGCTTGCAAGACTAAGTTCAGGTCTTAGGATCAACTCAGCTAAAGATGATGCTTCAGGCATGGCTATAGCTGATCAGCTTCGCTCTCAAGCCTCAACACTAGGTCAAGCTATCAACAATGGTAATGACGCCATAGGTATCTTGCAAACTGCTGATAAGGCTATGGACGAGCAAATCAAAATTTTGGACATGATCAAAACAAAGGCAACACAAGCAGCCCAAGATGGTCAAAGTCTTAAAACAAGAAACATGCTTCAAGCAGATATCAACCGCCTTATGGAAGAACTTGACAATATCGCTAATACCACAGTTTTCAACGGCAAACAGCTTTTAAGTGGTGGCTTTATCAACCAAGAATTTCAAATTGGTTCAAGTTCAAACCAAACCATAAAAGCAACCATAGGTCCTACGATGTCAAGTAAGATAGGGGTTACTCGCTTTGAAACAGGAGAAAATATCACAGCTGCTGGTATAGCTCAAATGGTCATCAAGAACTATGATGGCGTTGATGATTTTCAGTTTGCTGATGTCATCATTTCAACCTCATCAGGAACAGGCATAGGCGTTTTAGCCGAAGAAATCAACAGAGTTGCTGATAAAACAGGGGTAAGAGCAAGTTTTAATGTAACCACTAAGGGTGTTTTTCCTATCAAGGCTGGAAATACAACAACTGATTTTGCGATCAATGGCGTTACTATAGGACAAATCGACTATAAGGCTGCTGATGAAAATGGACAGCTTGTCTCAGCGATCAATGCTGTAAAAGATACTACAGGCGTTGAAGCTTCAAAAGATGCCAATGGTATGCTAGTTTTAACTTCAAGAGAGGGTCGTGGTATTGCTATCAGTGGAAATATAGGTGGTGGAGCAGGTATCATGCTTGGACAATACGAAAATTATGGTCGCTTAAGTTTAGTTAAAAATAGCGGTCAAGATATTTCTATAAGTGGAACAGGCTTTGGCTTTGATTTAAATGCTGGCAGCTTCGTAACCCAAACTTCTATATCTTTAAGAGATAGCAAGGGAACTTTAGATGCTCAAATGGCTGATGCTACAGGATTTAACGCATATCCTGGTGGTTCTAAATTTATCATAACACAAACGATTTCAGATTACATGAGTACAGCAGGTTCTGGCTTTACAGCAGGTTCTGGTTATTCTATAGGATCAGGTAATGACTTTTCTGCCTTGCTTGCTCAAAATACTCTAGTTGTTTCAGCCACCTCGCAATACTCACAAGCGTATATGGTTTCTGCGGGTTCAGGTTATTCTGCTGGCTCAGGTAGATCAAATTTCGCCTTTTTAAGAGCAACTTCAGTAGGTCTTGATATCGCTGATAAAACCTCAGGTGTTACTACACTTAAAGGTGCTATGGCTGTTATGGATATAGCTGAAACAGCTATACTTAACCTTGATCAAACTCGTGCAGATATAGGTTCAGCCCAACAACAACTTGAAGTAACGATCAACAACATAAGTGTTACTCAGGTTAATGTCAAATCAGCAGAATCAACAATAAGAGATGTAGACTTTGCTAGCGAATCAGCAAATTTCTCAAAACAAAATATCCTTTCACAATCAGGCTCATATGCACTAGCCCAAGCAAATCAAGTGCAACAAAATGTCCTAAGACTACTTCAATAATCCTTTTTAACCCTTGTTTTCAAGGGTTAAATTTTAACTATTTTTTCTATTTTCAAATCAAATTAAGCTTTATCGCACTACAATAACTCGTTTAAAAAAGGAGTTATATGTTTGTCCTAGAGCCATTATTTACGATATTTTCTCTACTTATGGGAGGATATGTTGCAAAGCGAATTTATGTCTTAAAACAAAAACAAGCAAGAGCCTTTCTTGACTTTGTTATCGTCTTTGCTCTGCCTTGCTTGATCTTTGACAAAAGCTATCATCTTAAATTTGACTTTTCCCTTATCGTTTATGTTTTAATGGGCTTTAGCTCCTGCTTGATCGCTGCATTTTTAAGCGTATTTATAGGTTTTGTATGCAAATTTTCTAAGGCTACCTTAGTGAGCATGTTTTTACTCTCAGCCTTTGGAAATACTATATTTATAGGACTGCCTATCATTTCATCTTTATATCCTGCACAAAATCAGTTTGTCAGCGAAGTGATCTTTTATGATGCTCTTGCAACGGCTTTGCCTATGAGTCTTTTTGGTCCCTTTGTTATATCCTTAGCCAGCAAAACAAAGATTGATTTCATGCAAAATGTAAAAAAGATCTTACTTTTTCCGCCATTTATAGCTCTGGCTTTAGGTTTTGCGTGCAAGCTTATAAGCTTGCCTGAGTTAATCTTTTTGCCTATCAAGATGTTTGGGGATGCAGCCACGCCTACTGCTTTATTTGCCATAGGCTTAGGACTTAGCTTTGCAACGATAAAATCAAGCTACAAAGCAACTTTTTTAGTCATCTTAGCAAAAATGCTTCTAGCACCCTTGATCTTTATCTTGATTTTAAAGCTTTTTTCCATGCAAACAACGCCATCAGCCATAGTAGCCATTTTTGAATCCTCTGTGCCTACGATGACTTTAGCAAGTGCGATGATCATTAAGGCTAAGCTTGATACAAATTTAGCGATCAGCTCCATTGCCTTTGGAGTGCTTTTTGCCTTTGTTTCTATGCCTTTGCTTGTTTGGATTTTATTTTAGTTTTTTAAGCTCATAAATAATGGCTAAATTTTCTTTAAATTCAACACTAAAACGAAGAGGTAGCATTTGTATATAAGTTTCACTTTGTGCTTTTAAAAAAGTGCTATTAAGCTTATCTTTGACATTGATTTTTGCACCTATAAAACACTGCACAAGCTCTTCTTTATGAGCATTTAAAAAGCGAAATTTAAGAGCCTTGGGCATATCATCATCAATCATCTTAAAATCATCTCTTTGAAGATAACTCAAATCCTCCTGAGTATAAGCAATCTCGCAAGCATAAGACCTACTCAAGCCATCGCTTTGTGTCATAGCCATAGAAAGATTTTCGTTTTGATGAAAAAGTATGTAGTTTTTGCTTGAAAGCTCTGCCCAAAAGATAAATTCATCTTGGGCAAAAAGCTTACAAGCAAGGAGTATCAGTAAGCAAATAATTCTTTCCACTTATCAGCATCTATTTTGAGTTCTAAATTGACTCTATAAAGTCCTTGGTTAAAATCCTCATCAACGATACTTGCATTTTTGATCAAACCATTAACCGAAGCATCGATAACTGAGCTTTTAAGCATCGCATCCTTTACGGTATCTTTACCATTTACTTTCACGCCATAAAGCTTACTTGCAAGCTGGCGGTAACCATCAGCTAGGGCTGCTCTTTTTGCAAGGGCAAGAGCTTGGGCTGGTGAAACTGTATTTAAAGGAGCGATACCCTCACCCACTGCACCAAAGCTAAGTTCATTTTCACTACTATCTAAAGCAAGCATTTTTTCTTGTTTGATAATATCACGAACATCGTCCTTATCAACCTTTTGAACGACGATATCAGGAGAAGCACTTGTACTACTTGAAGTTGCTGAAGTACCCGTGCTTGTTCCTAGAGGATTTGTGAAATTAGAAGCTGCCGCGGTTTTACCCTTAGGCGCTACAACACACCCACTCACCATTAAAGCTATGAAAAGCATTAAAGTTAAGTTTTTCATTTTACAACCTTTCAATCTATATTTCAAAGCTAATCAAGCAAGAAGTGTTCCAACTTTTACGAATTTGTTTCTTCGCTTATTTCACTATCCTCTTCATTTTCTTCCTTAGGACATTTTGCAACGCTTACCACCTCATCATTTTCAACATTCACAACGATAACGCCACTTGTATTGCGTCCAGCCTTTCTTATGCTGTGCATATCAACTCTTATCATCTTGCCAGAGCTTGTAAGTGCCATTAAATCCATACTTTCATCAACGATAACAACACCGATTAAATCCTTAGTCTTATCAGTAAGCTTCATACAAATGACGCCCTTACCGCCCCTACTTTGCAAGCGATATTCACCAGCATTAGTGCGTTTTCCTATACCCTTTTGGCTAATGCTTAAGATTTCTTGCTCATCATTTTCTATAAAGACAGCTCCAACCACCTCATCATCTTTTTCCTTAAATTTAATCGCACTCACTCCACGAGCCACACGCCCTATTTCTCTTACTCTTGCAAGATTAAATTTAATACACATGCCTTTTTTAGTAACCACAAAGAGCATTTTACCTGCTTTTTCTTCGCTATTTTTAGCCAGCTCATCGCTTATTTGCTCAAAGCTTTCATTGCTAAGACTTGCTTCAAATTTAAGCTCTTCTTCATCTTTTAAAACAACGATAGCCGTTACTAATTCATCATTTTCATCTAAATTTATAGCCCTTACTCCAACGCTTCTTATATTTTGATACTCGCTTAAATTTGTGCGTTTGACAAGCCCGTTTTTAGTAAAGAAACATAAAGATTTATCAGAATTAAAATCGCTCGTTGGTATGATAGCCTTGATCTTCTCATCAGCTTGTAAATTTATGAGATTAACCACAGCCTTACCCTTAGCCGTCCTACTTCCCTCAGGGATCTTATAAACTTTTAGCCAATAAAGCTGACCGCGATCAGTTACAAACATCAGCGTATCGTGAGTGTTTGCTGTAAAAAAGCTTTCTATGAAATCATCATCATAAGTAGTTACTGCGACCTTACCCTTGCCGCCTCTTTTTTGCTTTTCATACTGCTTGCTAGGCACTCTTTTGATATAACCTCTATGCGTTATAGTAACGACCATATTTTCATTTGGTATCAAATCCTCGATTTCTATATCATCGTAATCATCTTCGATTTGAGTAATACGAGGCACATCAAATTTAGACCTGATTTCCTTAAGCTCCTCGCGGATTAAGTTTTCAAGCAAAGTTTCACTTTTTAAAAGCTCCTCAAGCCTTGCGATTTCTTTGATAAGCTCGGCTAATTCATTATCTATCTTTTCTCTTTCAAGCCCTGTAAGACGGGAAAGTCTCATTTCTAAGATCGCATTTGACTGAAGTTCGCTTAGCCCAAATTTAGCCATTAAGCCCTCTTTAGCCTCAGCATTATCAGCGCTTGCACGGATAAGCTTGATCACTTCTTCTATATGATCAAGAGCTATTTTAAGACCTTCCAAGATATGAGCCCTAGCCCTAGCCTTTTGCAACTCGAAAATAGAACGCCTGATGATGATCGTTTTTCTGTGATTTAAAAATAAATTTAAAAGCTCTTTAAGGGTAAAAATCTTTGGCTCTTTGTTATAAATAGCAAGCATTATAACGCCAAAGGTACTTTCCATGGTGGTTGATTTGAAAAGATTATTAAGCACGATCTCGCTCATCGCCTCGCGTTTAAGCTCGATCACAACACGAATGCCCTCTCTATCGCTTTCATCTCGAACTTCAGCAATGCCTTCAATTTGCTTTTCTTTGACAAGTTCGGCAATTTGCTCTATAAGCCTTGCTTTGTTGGTTTGATAAGGCAATTCATCAATAACGATAACATCTTTATTTGACTTTTTTTCTATATGGGTTTTTGCCCTTATCTTAACCCTGCCTCTTCCTGTGCGGTAAGCCTCTATAATGCCCTTTTTGCCATAAATAATACCTCCGGTTGGAAAATCAGGTCCTTTGATAAAGCCCATAAGCTCTTCTAAACTTGCTTCTTTATTATCAAGCAAATGCAAAAGTCCGTCTATAAGCTCATTTAAGCTATGTGGAGGGATATTTGTAGCCATACCAACAGCTATACCGCTTGAGCCATTTAAAAGTAAATTTGGCACACGAGCAGGCAAAACATCAGGCTCTTGCATAGAATCATCATAATTTGGCGTAAAATCAACCGTATCTTTATCAATATCGCGTAAAAGCTCTTCAGCCAAAATCGTCATTCTAGCCTCAGTATAACGCATAGCAGCAGCACCGTCTCCGTCAATCGAGCCAAAGTTTCCTTGTCCATCAACACTTGGATAACGCATAGAAAAGCTTTGAGCCATACGAACAAGGGCATCATAAACAGCTGTATCGCCGTGCGGGTGGTATTTACCGATGACATCACCCACGATACGAGCAGATTTTTTGTAAGGGCTTCTGCTTCCTACATTAAGATCATTCATAGCATACAAAATACGCCTATGAACAGGCTTAAGTCCGTCTCTTGCATCAGGCAAAGCACGCCCTATAATAACACTCATAGAATAATCAAGATAACTACTCTTAATGGAATTTTCTATATCCACAACTTCTATATCTGAATCTTTATTCAAAATATTTTCCATATGGTTTTTCCTTAAATTTAAAAGCTTTATTTTAGCAAATTATTCTTTTGCATCAGCTAAAACCAAACCAAAAAGCACAGAAATTTTGTTTTTTTCTAAAACTTTCTTTGCTTCAAGCATGCTCGTTCCGGTTGTTACAATGTCATCAACTAAGATCACCGGCGAATTAATCTTTTTTAAAAGTTTATAATTTCTTTTATTTTTCTTGCGAAAATTAAGACTCTTGCCAGAATACTTAATCTTATTTTGAGCGTGCAAAGCGTTAAATTGTATAGTGATATTTTTGCTTTTAAGATTTTTTAAAAGTATAGCAGAATGTGAATACAAAGCATTTTCAACCCTATCATCAAGAGCTATGGCACTGATTTTGCCCTCATAAGCAAAAAATTCATGAAATCTCTTAAAACTGAGCTTTGCTAAAAAATTATAAACAAAATACCCATAAAATTTATGTTTTGAATGCAAAAGATGCTTTATATCAGAATATTTATAGAAAGAATAAACCCTAAGTTTGCCACTCTCATCATCAAGATCTCTTGCACCTAAAGAAAGCTCACCAAGCTCATTTTCGCAATGATGGCAAAAATCAAGCAAGGTAAAACTTCCGCAGTTAAAGCACCTCAAATCGAGCTTATAACACTAGCAACTTTGTTCGCCATTTGTTTAATAAGAAGCTGAGTATAAAATGGAATTTGACTTGTACCGCTTAGTCCTCTTACTTCTTGATTTGTTCGCACAACGAAATTTTTTGTGTAATTGATATTTTTAAACTCAACCCTAGCCGAAAGATTTGATCTTAAGCCAGCCTTATCGATATTAGAATTAAAATCCACAAAGCTTAAATCAAGTCTTATTGTATAAGGAGATTTATCCACGCCCTCAACAACGATAATGCCTCTAGCACGAAGTTCTTGCTCTAAAAAGCGGTAAAATGAGGCGTGAAACTGAGCTTCAAGATAGTATTTACTTGTACCATTGTAAAAAAATTTATTTTCTTCAGGAAGATCAACAACTCTATGGATATATACCTTTTTCAAAGCTACACTAGGATCAAGTGTGCGTTTATCTGCACAACATCTTATCCCAACATCACTCAAATAAATCAAACCCTTGATTCTTGCTTCAAAACCCTCAGCACTCTCGCAACTTGCACAAGGCTGTTGTCTTGATAAATCCACCGCTTGTTCAAAACTTGACTTTGGCGCACAAGCACTAAAAAGCAAAACCAAAAACCCAAAAAACACAAGTCTTAACATAAAATATCCTTAAAAATTTAAGATCGATTTAGCTTTAGATTATAACTTAACTCGCTTTTCAAAAAGCTTAAAAATTTTTAAATTTAATCAATTTTAAGCACAGATAAAAAGGCTTCTTGGGGCAAATGAACCTTGCCTATGGCTTTCATTCTTTTTTTGCCCTCTTTTTGCTTTTCTAAAAGCTTTCTTTTTCTTGTGATATCGCCTCCATAACATTTTGCGGTTACATTTTTACCCATTGATTTAATAGTTTCGCGGGCTATTATTTTTGAACCTATACTAGCTTGAATAGCCACTTCAAAAAGCTGTCTAGGCACTATTTCTTTCATCGCCTTTACAAGCTCTCTTCCCTTAGCTAAAGCCTTTTCATTTGGCACTATAATGCTTAGTGCATCGACATTTTCTCCAGCTACCTTTATATCAAGCTTTACAAGAGATCCCACCTTAAATTCGCTTGGCTCGTAATCAAAGCTAGCATAGCCTCTTGTAAGACTTTTAAGCTTATCATAAAAGTCCATGACTATCTCATTTAAGGGCAGTTCATACTCTAGCAAGACGCGCTCGGGCGTAATATAATCCATCTTAAGCTGAATACCTCTTTTGCGATTTAGCAAAGTGATTAAATTCCCCAAAAACTCGCTTGGAGTAATGATAGTAGCCTTTACAAATGGTTCTTTGATGTGATCTATTTTATTTACAGGAGGTAATTCGCTTGGATTTTGAATCTTTAAAACCTGCCCGTCCGTTTGATAAACCTCATAAGTAACAGTTGGAGCAGTGGCTATCAAATCAAGATTAAATTCCCTTTCCAAACGCTCCTTAATGACCTCCATATGCAAAAGCCCCAAAAAGCCCACCCTAAAGCCAAAGCCAAGAGCTAGGGAGGTTTCAGGCTCGTAAGTTATGGAACTATCATTAAGCTTAAGCTTATCCAAAGCGTCCCTTAAATCCTCAAATTTATCAGTTTCTATGGGGTAAAGCCCAGCAAAAACAAAGGCCTTAGCCTTTTCAAAGCCCTTAATGGCTTCTTTTGCTTTATTTTTACTTAAAGTTATCGTATCGCCCACTTGTAAATTTGCTATGCTTTTTAGCCCAAGCACCACTATGGCTATTTCTCCTGCACTTATTTTGTTTGTTTTTATAGGGCTTAAAGGGTGAGGGTAAAGCAAATCTTGCACAAGGTGTTTTTCATTTGCTCCCATGATCAAAACCTCGTCATTTTTGCAAATTTCGCCATCAAAAAGGCGTATCAAAGCTAGTGCGCCTAAATAACTATCAAACCAAGAATCATAAATCAAAGCCTTACAAGGAGCGTTTAAATCGCTCTTTGGAGCTGGTATTTTTTTGATAATGGCTTGAAGAAGCTCTTTTATGCCTTGACCTGTTTTAGCACTAACTAAAAGTGCCTCGCTACAATCAATGCCTATGATATGCTCTATTTCGTGCTTAACCTTTTGGGTATCAGCTGAGGGCAGGTCTATTTTGTTGATCACAGGGATAATTTCAAGATTATTTTCAAGGGCTATATAAACATTGGCTATGCTTTGAGCCTCAACGCCCTGACTTGCATCAACAACAAGCAAGGCTCCTTCACAACTTGCCAAAGAACGGCTTACCTCATAAGAAAAATCCACATGTCCTGGGGTGTCGATTAAATTTAGGATAAAATTTTCATTATTAAATTTATATTCAAGGCGAACTGATTGAGCCTTTATAGTAATGCCTCTTTCCTTTTCTATATCCATAGTATCCATAACTTGAGCTTGCATTTGTCTTTCACTTATGGCCCCACACTCAGCTATAATCCTATCAGCTAAGGTTGATTTACCATGATCAATATGAGCTATTATGCTAAAATTTCTTATATTTTTCACTTTTTTCCTTGATAATTTAAAGGGTAAAATTCTAGCAAAACTTTGTTTTAAAATCAAATGAAAAATTTAAATTTATTTTTTTTAGAGCTAAAATGTGTTACACTTCAAATTAAAAATTTAAGAGTGAGTGTTGATGAAAAAGATTTTAGCTTTTTTGTTTCCCCTAAGTTTGCTAGCAAATAGCAATCTTACTACACTCATTGATCTAAGCTTAAACAATGAAGAATACCTCACAGCAGAGCTTTATACCGAGCAAGCAAATAAACAAAGCTTGCTTTCTTATGCAGCTTATCTGCCAGAACTTAGTCTTCAAAGTGCTTATGTATCCAACGACAAAGATCGCTTCATCACTGATCCAAGAGAAAGTGCTTTTGCTAAATTTAATCTTAAGCTTATCCTTTATGATGGAGGAAAAAGAGAAGCAAGGATAAGATACTACAAAGAAGCCTTAGAGCTTGCAAAACTAAATAAAGAACTAAGAAAAAACTATCTTGCCCTAAATGCTACGACCTTATTTTTCAACTATCAAAGTCTGCAAAATCTCATTTTTTCAAGTGAGCAAAAAGAAAAATTTTTAGCCGACACGCTTAAAAGAATACAAGATTTTTACGAAGTTGGTTTAAGCTCCAAAGAGGAGCTACAAAGCATTAAGGCAAAATACCACCTCGTTCATCTTGAACTTTCTCAAAATAAACTCAAAAAACTTGAAATTCAAAAAGAACTTCAAAAACTAAGCAAGCAAAGCTTTACTCCTGAGGGCGAGGCAAGCTTGCAAGATCCTAAGCAAGAACAAAGCAAAAGTCTTGAAGTATCCATTGCAAAAAGGCAAGTAAACTTTGCTAAAGCAAGCTTTGATCAGGTAAAATCAAGCTATATCCCAACATTTTTCATTCAAGATTCTTATACCTTTTACAAAAACCGCTATGCCTTAGATATGCCACCCATTTTGTCTCCTGTCTTAGATCCTTATCTTAATCAATACATGCCCAAAAAAGCCCAGTCAAATCAATTTATCATAGGCTTAGAATGGAGATTTTTTGGCTTTTTTGAAAGAAGACAAAAATTTGAAGCAGAACGCATAGAAATGCAAATTCAAAAGCTTAATTTTGACTACAAAGAAAGACAAAACAAGCTTGAACTTGAATATAAATTTAAAGAACTTGAGGTTTTAAAAGAGCAGGTAAATGCCCTTGAACTTGCCTTAGAAGCAGCAAATTTAGCCTTTGAAAGTATAAATACAAAATACTCCACAGGGCTAAGCTCTTACAATGACTATCTTAAGGCTCTTGATGATAAATTTAAGGCAAATGCTGATCTTGAACTTGCCAAAAATCAGCTTGAAATCGCTAAGGCTGAGTATTATTTTACCGCAGGTATAGACATAAAGGAGAGGATTAAAAAATGAAGAAAATTATCTTGCTCATGTTAGCTCTTTTGAGTTTAAAGGCTGAAGAAATTTATGCAAGTTTTGATGTTTTTGCTATCAACCAAAGCAAGCTAGCCCTTGAAGTTCCGGGTGTGGTAAGTAAAATCAATGTAGAAATTTCTCAACAAGTAAAAAAAGGCGATATCTTACTTTCTTTAGATAATCAAAACGAACTCATTGCCCTTAAAAATGCCAAAAACGAATACGAACTTGCACTCATAGCCTATGAAAACAGCAAAAGCCGTATGGATAAATTTAAGCAAGTGCAAAGTGTCATTGATAAACAAAGTTTTGAAGATATACAAACTCAGTTTAAACAAAGCGAACTCAAGCTCGCACAAGCAAAAATCAATGTAGAGCGTTCCGAGCTTATCCTTGACAAAAAAAATCTCAAAGCCCCATATGATGGTATCATCGCAAATAAATTCACTGATATAGGACAAGGCGTTGCAGGGGTTAATCAACCCCTAATGGAAATTTTTTCCTATCCTGAAGTAAAACTTGTACTTAGCTTTGATGAAAAATACAAAGACAAGGTCAAGGTTGGGCAAACTTATATCTATAAAATAGACGGAAGTAACGAAGAAAAACAAGCAAAAATCACCCTTGTTTATCCAAGCATTGATCTTAAAACAAGAAAAATTTACGCTGAAGTAAGAACAAACGCACTTATGCCCGGAAGCTTTGGTGAGGGCAAGATCATAACGGAATAAAACATGTATAAAATCGCCATCAATCGCCCCATAACAACCCTAATGTTTTTCTTAGCTTTGGCTATTTTTGGACTGATTTCAGCCTTTTCAATGCCTGTAAATTTATATCCAAATGTAAGCATTCCCTTAGTAAAAATCAGCACAGTAGCAAATGGGGATCTTAGCTTCATACAATCAAAAATCACCAAAGAAGTAGAAAATGCTCTAGCAGAAATTGATGGTATTAAAAATATAAATTCTGCAAGTTATGATAATTTCGCAGTAACCGTGGTTGAGTTTAACCTTGATAAAAACTTAGAAGTTGCAGCAAATGATGTTCGTGATAAGATAGGAACCTTAAGCTTGGCTGCTAAGCCAAAGATTGAAAAAGTAGCCTCTGATGCTGGGGCTGTCATCAGTCTTTTTGTGCATTCTAAAAGCAAAAACGATCTTAATTTGATGAGAAAGATCGATGATAAAATAAAACCTTTTTTACAAAGAATAAAAGGTGTGGGCAAGGTAGAAACCATAGGCTTTTTAAAACCTCAAATTCGCATCAAACTTGATCCAAATTTACTTGAAAAATACCACTTAAACGCTCTTGAAGTTTCAAATATCATCAAAAATCAAAACTTCAAACAAGCCCTAGGAGAGCTTGAAAACTCTCAAGATCATTATCTTATCAAGGGCTATTTTGAAGCAAATTCCATAGAAGAACTAAAAAATTTAAGGATTATAGCTGGGGTATTTTTAAGTGATATTGCTGAAATTTCTCAAGGACTAGAAGATCAAAAGCAAGCTGCACTTTTGGATTATTCAGGTGTGCTTTTAGAAGTAGGAAATATCAGCGGATACAATGCTCTTAGCACGATTAAAAATGTCAAAGCAAATTTAGAGGAGCTTAAAAAACTTGGCGGAGAAGATATAGAACTTAGCATTGCCTTTGATAAAAGTGAAAATATCTCAAAACACCTTATACAAGTTATCGAAGATATGTTTGTGGGGATTTTTTTAACGGTTGTGATAGTGTTTTTATTTTTAAGAAATTTAAGTGCAACCATCATCGCTTTTATCGCCATACCTTGCTCGATCATCTCCACATTTTTTATCATTGATTTGCTTGGTTTTGATCTAAACCGCCTTACTTTCATAGCCTTGACACTGAGCATTGGGATCTTTGTTGATGATGCTATCGTGGTGATAGAAAATATCGCTAAAAAAGCCAAAACCTTACCTCCTTTGCAAGCAACCTTTGAGGGGATAAATGAGATAGGTTTTAGTGTTTTAAGCATATCTATAGTCTTGCTTTGTGTTTTTATCCCTATTTCTTATATGAACTCTGTTCCGGGGCTATTTTTTAATGCTTTAGGAATCAGCGTAGCCTCAGGAGTTGTTGTAAGTTTCTTGGTTGCTGTATTTTTGATCCCTAGCTTAAGTGCTAGGTTTTTTAATGCCAAAGAGGGAGCTTTTTATCATAAAACTGAAAAATATTTCGAAAAGATAGAAGCCTTTTATCAAAGGCTTTTGCTTCAAATTTTGCAAAATAAGCTTAAATTTATCATCACAAGCTTTGCCATAGTTTTAGTTTGCTTTTTTTTAGCCACAAGAATCGGGCTTGATTTTTTGCCTATGGAAGATGACAGCGAGTTTCAAATTTTACTTGAAAATAAAGAAGATGTGAGCTTAGAGCAAATGCAAAGAAATTCCCTTAATGTCTTAAAGCAGGTTAAAAACGATGAAAGGGTGGATTATGCTTACTTGCTTGTGGGTTATGATGATGCCAAAGAAAGTAAAAAGGCTAAAATTTATGTTAAGCTAAAAAGCCTAAAATACCGAGATCAAAGGCAAACCGAGATCGTCGCTGAATATAGAGAAAAACTAAAAAGTAGCTCTTTAAAGTCTAAGGTTTTAGAGCTTCCAAAATTTAGTGGTGCTGGGGTTGATGAACCTGTGCAATTCATGGTTTTAGGAGATGATTTAAACGAGGTCTTACAAGCTGCAACAAGAGCAAAAGAACTTCTTGCACAAAATCCTCAAATAGTAGGCATTGATGATAATGGAAATTCGCTCAAAACAGAGGTTGGAGTTTATCTTAATAAAGAAAAAATAAAGAAATTTAATGTCAATGCCGAGTATGTAGCTGGGGTCTTAGCCTACTCTTTTGGAGAACTTAGCGTAGGTTCGATAGACCAAGGATCAAGCAAGGATGATATCATCTTAAGTTTTGATAAAGAGTATAAAAAAGATATAGAGGCTTTAAAAAGGATTCAAATCAAAAATAATGAGGGTTTAATCCTTGATCTAGCAAGTGTTGTGGATTTTAGCTATCAAGAAAACTTAGCAAGGATCAACCGCTATAACAAAAACACAGCTATAAAGGTTACTGCAAGCAATGATGGAATTTCTTTAGGCGAAGTGCAAAACTATATCCTTGATCATATCAACCAAATAACAGGTCAAAAAGCTGGCATTTCTTATGCCTTTTCAGGCTTTATAAATTTACTTGGAGAAACGATCAGTGGCTTTGCAGTGGCTATAGGACTTGGCTTTTTGTTAATCTATCTTGTTTTAGCCGCCCTTTATGAAAGCTTTATCTTACCGCTTATCATCATGCTAACCATGCCTCTAGCCTTTGCAGGCACTTGTTTTGGACTTTTTATCACGGGAAATAATTTTTCTTTATTTGTCCTCGTGGCTGTGATCTTGCTCTTTGGAATGGTGGGTAAAAATGCGATTTTGCTTGTTGATGTTGCTAATACAAAATGCCATGAGGGACTTGATGTTGATGAAGCCTTGATTGAAGCAGGCAAGGCAAGACTTAGGGCTATTTTAATGACAACTTGTGCGATGATTTTTGCTATGCTTCCTCTTGCTCTTTCAAGAGGTTCAGGCTATGAGGGAAACTCGCCTATGGCTATAGCTGTGATTTTTGGGCTTATTAGCTCGACCTTACTTACTCTACTTGTCGTGCCAGCATTATTTAGAGTATGTTTTATACTTGATATGAAGTTAAGAAAAATTTATGAAAGAAAAAAAATTTAACAACCAAAGATAAATCTTGGTCAAATCCTTGTATACTCTTTTGCTCTCTTTGCTTTTTGCATTTCTGTAGCTAGAGTATTTTTTTTATTTGAGATAAGTCTGTTTGCCTCATCAATCAAGCTCTTAGCTTGGATAAGCTCGCCAACATCATTTTGACTATATTCTGGCTTATCAAGCAAAAGCTCTATTTTTGCAATATCTTCTTCAATCAAAGCAAGTTTAAATTCACTGAGCCAATTTGCCATCTTGATGAACCTCTCTCCAAGCTTCCAATAAACCTTTTACAACATTGATGACCTCATCTACTCTAGCTTCATTATTTTCTAAATTTGCCAAAGAAAGAAGTTGAATTTCCCTTGTATAAAGTCCACTAAGATAATGAGCAACATCGCCACCTTTTTCATAATCAAGACTATTAATAAGCTCGATAAAAATAGCTGTTGCTCTTTTTACATAATACACTCTTTGTTCTATGTCTTCATTTCTAATATAAATCTTAATCCTAGAACAAAATCTTAAAAGCCCCTCATAGAGCATTTCTATAAGCTTTTCAGGGGACTCTATACCTGCTTGATTTTCTGAGTAAGCATTATAAGCTAAATTATTCATGTGTTACCTTTCCTTGCAATCTTAATTATTGTTGTTATTTGCTGCATTGATCATTTGAGTGATCGTATTGCTTTGAGTTTTAAGCTTAGAAATGATCAAATCATACTGCAACCATTGCAACTCCATACTTTCATATCTTGCATCAATACGCTCTTGAGTCTTTTTCTTCGTTTCATTTAAAGACTTAAGCTCGCTTGTGATCTGTTTATCTAAAAGAGTTAAGCTTCCCTCTTTATTTGATCTTGTACTTGTCATACCATCAAGAATAGTTGCAAGACTTGCAAAAACACCTGTTCCCTCTTCAAGACTTGGAGTAACTTTCTTTTCTTCTAAGCCTATCGCCTCTAAACTTGTTTTATCACCCTTGATTTCAAAATCAGATCCATTATCGCTGTTAAATTTAAGCAAATATTCTGTACCATTTGTTCCCATATTAACTTCTTGGATCTTAACCTTTAAATCTTCAATTTGAAAACTATTGATATGATCAAGTAAATTTCTTGCCCTTTCTGCAGCGTCTTTTCCACTAAGAACAAAATCTTGTCCATCTTTTGTCTTACTCAAATCATAGGTTTTATCATTAAAAACGATCTTAAATTCTTTTCCTGTGAAGTCCACATCTGTATCAAGCTTGACAGATTTACTTACAACATTGATATCCTCAAAGCCACTAACCCCTGCAAAGAATTTCTCAGCAAAATCGATATCATCTGATATTTTTGTATCAAATTTACTTTTGCTAAAGGACATAGTGCCTGACTCATTTAGCGTCAATCCAAAATCCTGCAAAGAAACCATAACCATAGCTGTTGAAGTTTTATCATTATCATCTTTAACGCTTCCTTCAATAGACTGGGTTTGAAAAATTGAGTTAATAATAGTCGATCTTATACTAGTAACCTGACTAACACCTTGCAAATCTCCAGCCACCTTAGTATCAGTATCATATTTAGTGTAAGTATCTAGTGTCGTCATTAAGTCATTGTATGCAGTTGCAAGCTCTTCCATTGCTGAACTAATGCCCTCAGTATCTTGCTTTACATCAAAGTTAATATCTCCTGTCTTCTTCAAAGTAAGAGCAAGACCTGCTCCAATGTCTTTAACTTCATTGCTTTGACGCACCATTTTAATACCATCAAGGGTAAATTCGGCATTTCTAGCATGCTTGATATGAAAATCATTGTTTGCATCATCTAAAGAATAATTCTTTGACACCTTCATACCAAGTGTATTTGCAAAAAAGTTACCTGTGGCACTATCGTTTTTATAAGTATTACTAGCGGTATCTAAAGTTCCTTCAAAGATCTTAGCAGAGCCACTAAAACTCATAGTTTGATCTGAACTTGAATAATTAAGCTTTACCTTACCATTTGTTGTTTGATTAACCCTATCGATAAGATCTTGATAAGTTTCATTTGCTGTAGCTGAAATCTCATAAGTTTGATTATCCGCAAAAAGTGTAAATTTAATATCAGAACCCAAAGGATCACTTAAATTTGCGACCTTATTTGTGCCATTTGCAACACTAAAACCCGAAAAGCTATCCTTTGCAAAATCATCGGTTTTAAAACTCCAACCTAGAGCATTTTGAAGTATGTTATCATCATCAGTAAAACTAATGGCACTATCAGTTCCTGTATTTTTACTCGAAATCGTTAAGCGATAAGGTGTATCAGCTTCTCCTGTATTGATAATCTTTGCTTGAATATCCCCATTACTTGCTGTAGCAATCCTCTCAGCCAAATCCTGAAAGGTAGTATTTGAATCAACACTAATTGTATATGTCTTACTACCTTGCGTAAGTGTAAATTTACCTGCATTTTGACTCTGAGCTAGCACAAGTTCTGTTCCTGCTTTGATGCCCTTACTTTGAAAAACATCTTTTTCGGCAATTTGACTTACACTTACACTTACATTTTGTAAAGCAACACCACTACTTGCAGTGAGCGAAGCAGCAGCACTATCACCCGTTACACTTGCAGTAACACTTCTTTTTGAAAAGGCTGTAGAATCTCCAAGTGTCTTAACCTGAGTTTGAAAGGCAGAAAGCTTGGTCTTGAGTTCAGTCAAAGCTTTTTGCTTAGCTGTATTTTTTTCAATGCTCGTTGTATAAAGATTAAGCTGTGAAGATTCTTCAGCTTTTTTTAACTTCTCTAAAGTGTCTTGTGTTAAAACATTTGAGCCTAAACCTAAGCTTCCTAATTGTCCCAATGCCATCTTAACTCTCCTGATTAAATAATAAACCCACAGCGTTTTTAAAATACTCTTGAAGTCTTATAGCTTCTTCGCTTGGTATTTGACGGATAACATCTCCTGTTTCATTATCAGTTACCTTAATATACAAGCCATTAAGCTCGCTACTAAAGCTAAAACTAATGTTTGCTTGCAAAGACTTCATTTGCTCATTAAGCTTTTGGCTTAACTCCTCAAGTTGCTCGCTTGAGCTAAGATCTTCCTGAGCATTACCAATCCCTGAAACTCTGGAAGAATCTTTATTACCCTCACTCAAAGAACTTTCTTGAGTAGGCTTTACTCCACTACTATCCACGCTAGTATTTTGCGTAGGGATAGAAGAATTTATGTTTAACGCGTTAATTTTCATTTCCATCTTAAAATCCTTTCTAATATGGTTTCTAAAATGCAAATCGACTAAACTTAAAAATAATGAAGTCTTTTTTATATTTTTTATAAAAAAATACTCATTTGCTTACAAGCAAAAAACATTCCTAAATTTAAAAACAAACAAAAACATTTATAAATTTTTGTTTGTTATCAAGAATATAAAAAATTAATAAAGCTCAAATTTCTTAAAAAGTATGGGATCTTTTTCTAAGATATTACGCAAGATAAGATCATCAATCACGCTTTTTGTGCAATCAGTTTGCAAGGGCCAAGTCCTAGTATAACCCTCAAGCTCGCCTTTTGCACTCGCATCAATGCCCACACAATGCTCACTAATAAAAATATCTCTTTGCGCATCGATATTATTTACCACACGCCAAACAAGCATGTAAGGATTTTCAAGGCAGTTTGTGCTGTCTAAAAATACCAAAATTTTAAAATGCTTTTTAAACTCAAGCAATTTTTCAAAACTTGTTTTTATCTTTTCTTTTTTATCTAGCAAAATGCAAGTTATAGGAGCTTTGCTCTCAGGATAAAACTGCTTTAAGGCTTTGATCTCAAGCTTTGAGCTAAAAAGCTCAAACAAGGCTTTGTCGCTGATTTTATCTATATCCTCGCTACTTTTTTCCCCACTTGCATCAAGTCCAGCCTTACCACCAAAACAAGCATTTGGAGAGGCATGATCAAGCTGATCGCAAATTCCGCTTGTAATGAGCAAATTTGAGGGTTTAAAACGATCTAAAATATAAGGGATTAAAGCTTCATAATCGTTTAAATTTGGTGCTTTCTCATCAACAAAAATGGCGTGTTTTACAAAGCTCATTTGCCCAACGCCCCAAAAAGCATGCATGATTTGCTGGGCATGAGCTGGGTATTTGGGTGCGATTTTAGCTAGGATAAGATTATGAAAGACTCCGTTTTCAGGCATTTTATAATCCAGCAAATCAGGAACGCTAGTTTGCAAAAGCGGTAAAAAAATCCTCTCCGTTCCAAGTCCCATGATCTTATCTTCTAAAGGTGGCTTACCCACGACGGTAGCTTGATAAATAGCATTTCTTTTAGCATAAATTTTTTCAACCCTCATCACAGGAAAAAGCTCAGCAGGCGTGTAAAAGCCTGTATGATCGCCAAAAGGTCCTTCGATCTTAAATTCATTCGTATCGATAAAGCCCTCGATCACGATATCACTATCCTTTGGCACGAAAATATCATTACTTTCGCATTTTACAAGCTTTGCGGGAGTTTTTTTGATAAAGCCAAAGAGCAAAAGCTCAAAAATTCCCTTTGGCAAAGGAGCTTGCGAACACCAAATGTAAAGCGGATCGCCTCCTATGGCTATGCTAACAGGCATTTTGCGTCCTGCTTTTTTGTATTCGTTAAAGAAATTTGCACCGTCTTTGTGGATTTGCCAGTGCATTAAAAGCTCGTTTTCACCGCTTACTTGCAGGCGATACATACCAAGATTATTTTGCGTATTATCAAGGCTTTTGGTATAAACTTGCCCCATAGTGATAAATTTGCCCCCATCCTTTTCCCAAGTCTTTAAAATAGGAAGTTCATTAAGGCTTTTAAGTTCTTTAAAAGTAAAATCGCCCTTGCCATTTAGCCTTTTTGGAGGGGCTTTTTTAAGGCTTAAAAGCATTTTGAAAAAATCAAATTTAGCCTTTAAACCTTGAGGGATATGAAGCTTGCTAAGCTGTTTGATCTCATCTGCAACCTCTTCATAAGATCTTGTTAGGGCTAAATTTAGGGCTTTTTCATTGCAAAAAGTGTTCATAAGCACGGGAAATTCATAGTTTTTATTTTCTTTTTTGCTTATGGGTTTGGTAAAAAGCAAGGCTTTGCCGTTTTCTCCCTTTTTTGCTTCTATGTAAGCTAAATGTGCGATTTCAAGATCGATATCTACAGGCTCTTCGATGATTTTTAGCAAATTATTTGCTTTTAAAATTTTGATAAAGCGTTTCATAGCATTGCCTCAGCTTTCTTTAAAAGCTCTTTTGCGCCCTTTGAAATGAGCTTGTTAGCCAAATTTAGCCCCGCATTTTCATAGTCCTTTTTCAAAATCACAAGCTCATCTTTTAAAATCTCACTCGCATCAGGAAGTCCTAAAATAGCCCTTATCTTGATCTTATCTTCTTTTAAGCTCGCATTTATGCCAATTGGCACTTGACAACCACCCTCTAAGGTCTCGATAAACTGCCTTTCTATATGCGTTTCTATCCTCGTAGCCTCATCATCAAGGCATTTTAAAAGCCCTAAAAGTTCAGCTTCATCAATGCTTTCTATGCCTAAAGCTCCTTGAGAAGCAGCAGGGATCATCTCTTCAAGGCTAAAATCATAGATGAAATTAACTTCTTTGTCAAGATTAAGGCGGTTAATGCCAGCACGCGCTAAAATAATCGCTTCAAATTCCTTATTTTTAAGCTTTTGAATGCGAGAATTAACATTTCCCCTTAAAGAAATGATATTTAAATCAGGTCTTAAAAGCAAAAGCTGCATTTTGCGTCTAAGGCTTGTCGTGCCTACTCTAGCACCCTTTGGCAGGGAAGCTAAGCTTTGAAATTCCATGCTAAGCATTGCATCATTTACTGCTTCTCTTTTAGAAACAGCAGCTAAAACAAGTCCTTTTGGGAAAAAACTTGGCACATCTTTTAGGCTATGAACAGCAATTTGAGCTTCATTTCTTAGCATACTTTCTTCAAGTTCCTTAGTAAAAAGCCCCTTGCCGCCGATCTTTGCAAGAGGACTATCTAAAAGCACATCGCCTTTTGTTTTAAAGCCTTCAAGTGTGATTTTTAAATTCTTATGCTCTTTTTGCAAACTTTCTTTGATAAATTCACTTTGCCACAAGGCTAAAGCACTTTTTCTAGTCGCGATGATGAGTTCTTTCATGATTTAATCCTTGATAATTTCTACATCGATGATTTCTTCATCTTTGTATTTTTGCTGAGAATTTGAAGTGTTGTTTGCCTTAAAAGCTTCTTTTTGCTGTGGTTTAAATTTTAAAATCAAGCAAAAAAGCAAAATCAAAAAAGCCACAAAAGAGCTTAAAACGCCCGGAATAATAAATAAAAAAGCACAAATGATAAAGCCAAATTGTGCAAACATTTCTTTAGGGCTTAGAATTTGAAACTCGAGCATATTCTTCCAAAAAATGGCGAGTAAAATCATACCTAAAGCCACACTT
The DNA here is from genome assembly GCF_006864365.1 of Campylobacter sp. MIT 99-7217. Classification (NCBI taxonomy): domain Bacteria; kingdom Pseudomonadati; phylum Campylobacterota; class Epsilonproteobacteria; order Campylobacterales; family Campylobacteraceae; genus Campylobacter; species Campylobacter sp. MIT 99-7217. The sequence continues at coordinate 55,771 of NZ_QHLJ01000005.1, read as the reverse complement.
ATCAAAAGAAAAATCAAAAAATTTCCAAAGCCAAAAGCATATATAAAAGCAATACTCATAAAAAGTTCAAATAAAAAAAATGGTAACAAAGAAAAGCGGTAAAAACTCATAAAATCTTAGCCTTTAATGCACTAGCTAGGCTTTGAATTTCATCTTTTTTAAAGCTTAAAAGCTCTTTTTGAAGTCCTTTTCTAGTGATAAATTCAAGCTCATTATTTTCAAAGCCCTTGCCTATAAGCAAGGCATAAGGAAAGCCCAAAAGCTCAAATTCGCTCATTTTCACGCCAAATCTTTCATTTCTATCATCAAAAAGCACTTCAATGCCTATTTTACAAAGCTCTTCATAGAGTTCATGAGCAAATTTAAGGGCTTGTTCATCTTTAGGATTTGAAAGGATCAGCTCTAAGCTAAAAGGTGCTAGGTTTTTGTTCCAGATAATGCCCCTTTCATCAAAGCTAGCCTCAACAGCCACTGCGACCAAGCGAGAAACGCCTATGCCATAACAACCCATGTAAAAAGGCTTGCTTTTGCCGTTTTCATCTAAGAAATTTGCATTCATAGCAGCTGAATATTTTTGCCCTAACTTAAAGATATGTCCTACTTCTATGCCCTTGTTTTTTTTAAGCTTGCCTCCGCATTTAACGCAGGTGTCGCCTTCTCTTACCTCGGCTAAGTCTTTAAATCTTTCTTGATTTAAATTCACCACATCAATGCCTATTAGATGATAATCCGTCTCGTTTGCTCCTAAAATCATCTGCCTTTCATTTTCAAGCTCTTTATCCACATAAAAATCAAGATCCTTTAAGCCGATAAATCCTATAAATCCGGGCTTCAAACCAGCTTTTAAAAGCTCATCTTCACTTGCATCAACAAGCTCAAGTGCCTTGCAAGTATTGCAAGCTTTGGTTGTTTGAAGCTCATCATCGCCCCTTACAAAAAAGACCACAAGCTTTTCTTTATCCTCATAAATCGCCTTTTTAACAACAGCTTTGATCGTGTAAAAAGCATTGATCTTAAAAAACTCGGCTAAATCTTTAATGGTTTTAATATTTGGCGTGTGAAATTTACTCGCGTAATTTGCCTGCGGACGCTCATCATCACAAATTCTTTTTGCACGCACAGCTGCTTCTATATTTGCAGCATAAGAGCAGTTTTCACACATCAAAATGTCATCTTCGCCATTTTGTGCCAAAACCATAAATTCTTTACTTCCACTTCCGCCAATAGCCCCACTATCAGCCTCAACAGCCCTAAAATCAAGCCCAAGCCTTGTGAAAATTTTGCTATAAGTTTCAAACATAAGCTCAAACTCACGGCTTAAATCCTGCTCATCAGCATGAAAGCTGTATCCGTCTTTCATCACAAACTCACGACATCTTAAAAGTCCAAAGCGAGGTCTTGCCTCATCGCGGAATTTAAGACCGATTTGATACAAATGCAAGGGCAGTTGCTTATAGCTTGTGATTTTGTTTTTTACTATGCTAAGCATGGCTTCTTCGTGCGTTGGACCTAGGACAAAATCATTTTCTTTTCTATCCTTAAAACGCAAAAGCTCCTTACCAAAGACATTATAACGCCCACTTTCTTGCCATAAATTTGCACTCGTTACGAAGCTAAGGCTGGTTTGCAAAGCACCTGCCTTATCCATTTCATCTTTTACAATGGCGGTGATTTTATCTAAAACCCTTTTTCCAAGAGGTAAAAAATTATAAAGTCCAGCGCCTATTTGCTCGATATATCCAGCACGAAGTAAAAAAATATGACTTGGCAAGCTCGCATCTTTTGGTGCTTCCTTTGTTGTCGGTGCGTAAAATTTGCTAAATTTCATTGTCATTCTCCAAAACTATCTCATCAAAATCCTCAAATTCGTCCTCAAGCTCAAAAACATAACGCAGGCTATCTAAGATGACCTCTCTTTGATCTTGCAAAGCTTTAAGTTTTTTGGTTGGGGCATGTAAAAAGGCTTTGAAAACTTGGTGTATAAGCTTTCTAGCTTCTTCTTCGTCTGATTTTTTTAAATAACCTTTTTTTAATGCGATTTCAAGCTGAGCGTTCGCACAATCCTTAGCTTTCAAGCGTAAAGCCTTGATGATAGGATTTAAAGCCTGATCGTTAAGGTATTTGAAAAAATCGCTCGTCATTGTGTTGATGATATTGTAAGCAATTTGAGCTTGTTTTTCCCTAAGAGCTAGATTTTTGCTCACCACTTCTTCAAGATCATCTACTGAAAAGACCTTAATACTCTTATCCTCGCTTAAATTTATATCCCTTGGAACAGCGATATCAAAAAAATACCTCGTAAAATCTCTTTTTTGCAAAAGCTCATCAGTGATGATGCACTGAAGCGAATTTGTGGCTGAGAAAAAAAGCTCATAGTGATTTAAGCATTCTTTTAAGCTACTGATATCTGCTGTTTTAACGCGTTCTCCTAGGCATTTGGCGAGGTTTTTTGCCTTGTCTAAATTTCTATTTAAAAGTAAGATTTTAGCTCCTGAATTTAGCAAATGCTTGCAAGCAAGCTCTCCCATTTCCCCAGCTCCTATGACTACAGCTTCTTTATCTTTTAAATCAAGAAGTTCCTTAGCCTTAGAAACGGCAACTGAGGCTATGGAGACAGGATTTTTAGAAATTTGCGTTTCGTTTCGAATGCTTGCAGCGCACTTAAAAGCAAAATGAATAGCCTGCCAAAGATTTACCCCGCTAAAATGCTGTTTATAGGCAAAATTAAAAGCATCTTTAAGCTGTCCGGCAATTTGCGTTTCACCCACAACAAGACTATCAAGTGAGCTAGCTACTGAAAAAAGATGATGAATAGCTCCAATATCTTCGAAAAAATCAGCCTTTTGAAACAAAACTTCCTTATCCACACCACACAACAAGGACAAAGAAGCGACGATATAATCAGCGATTTTTTCAAGCTCGCTAGCATAAACGAAAATTTCAATCCTATTGCAAGTGCTAAGCACAAAGCTTTCATCTATACTTGAGTTTGCATTTATGAGCCTTAAAAGCTCTTTTATGCGTGCTTCATCAGTGATAGAAAGCTTTTCTCTTAGGGTAATATCCGTGTTTTTATGCGTCCAGCTTACACAAAAATAATGCATTAAAAGTCCCTATCTACCATTTTACTAACGATTTCATTTAAAAAAGGACTTTGATATTTTTCTATGGCTTTTAAGGCTAAATTTGCATAGTTTTTAGCCTCTTGCAAGCTCTCATCTAGGCTTAAATTTAGCTTTTGTCTTAGCCAAGCAAGCTGGGTTGAATCTAGCTCTTTTTTAAATAAATTTTGAAGTTTTATTTTATCATTTTCATCTAGTTTTTGATATAAAAATATATAAGGAAGAGTGGTTTTTCCCTCCCTAAAATCGCTCATTGCAGGTTTTCCAAGCGTTTTTTCATCACTTCTTATATCTAAAATATCATCAACCATTTGAAAGGCTAAGCCCAAATTCTTGCCATAGTCTGCAAAATCTTGTGGCTCAAGCCCTACCAAAAAGGCCGCACTTTTTGCACTTGCTTCGATCAAAACGGCGGTTTTAAAATAAAGCATTTTAAGGTATTTTTCTTTATCCAAATTAAAACTTTTGCTTAAATTTATGTCCATCAATTCGCCTTTTGAAAGGCATAAAACAGCATTTGAAATGCTTTTTGCAAGCTCTTTATCAAAAGAACTAAGCTCAAAAAAGGCTTTAGAATACAAAATATCGCCCAGCATAATGGCATTTTTTGCTCCAAATTCAGCATTAATGCTTTTTGCCCCACGCCTTAAACTCGCTTCATCAATGACATCATCATGAAGCAAGCTTGCTAAATGAATAAGCTCGACAATAGCACAAAGCTTGTAAATTTCATTCCAAGTAGCACCGCTTGGGTTTTTTAAATTCGCTATGCTTAAGATGAGTTTGGTGCGTAGTTTTTTGCCAGATTTGATATGTGAAAACATCAACTTTGCGTCCTCATAATCAAGTTCATCAATGAAATTTAAAATGATCTTATCTACTTCTTGCAATTTTTGTCCTTTAATTTGCTGGTTTTGGCACTTGGCTTTCGTTAAAATTGATCATAGGCACGGTTTGATTGCTCTTAGGCGGCTCTTTTAAAGGGCTTTCAAGCTTTCTAGGATCAAGAAAATTAACCTGCAATCTTGAATCCTTATCCTCGATATAAACCCTAAATTTAGCCATTCCTTCCTTAAAATCACTAAATTCTAAGATCAATCTTGCCCTATCAATATGCGGATTTTTAAAATCAGGAATGAGAGTTTGTGTCGCCCAGTTGAGATTTCTTTTTAAAGATAACACAAATTGACGCGGAAATTTGCGGTATTTGCTATGAATAATAATCTTATTAGTATCCCAAAGTGTCCAATAAAAATCAAAATTTTGTTTCCTGTCTTCATAACCAAGCTCGGTAATTTCAACACTTGCTCTTTCATCTTTTTTAAGCTCAAAATCATAAATATGCTCAAAACTAGGAGTTGCTGCTTCTAAAAATAAAACAAGAAAGAAACAAAGACCTATAAATTTCAAATCAGCCCTCTTGCGTTAAAATCTTTGCGACCAGATCAATAAAAACATCGTCTTTTCTACCCTGTATCAAGGCATGATTGTGCATTTTGAAATTTTGAAATTCTTCCTCATCAATGCCCTTATGCTCAAAAAACTCAAGTAAGGCTAGATGCTCTGCAATAAAATCATCAAAAGCTTTTTCTACAGCAAAAGCGTTACCATTTTGTAAAATTTGTATAAATTTTTCTTTTGGACTTTGACTAAGCATTTCATCTAAAATATCCATGAATATCCTTATTAAATATTTATAAACCAAGATTATAAAATTTTATAAATTAAAAGCAAATTAAGTTCTTTAAGTTTAACTAGGAAAATTGATGAAATTTTATCAAACAGGACTTAGTTAAATTTTAAGAAACTTAGATATAATAACATTTTCATATAGTTGCGTAAAAAGGATATCCCATTAAAAAACAAGCTCTCTTTATTGTTTTTAATTTCATTATTTTTTATCTGTGTTTAGCTTCTTTAATGCCTGAAAGCGTTGGATTTTTAGGAACTTGGTTTTTTAAATTTAATGAATTTGTATTTGGAGATTTTGGATCTTACTATCCTTTTGCTCTTTTTGCTCTTAATTTTTTATATTACAAAAGGGGATTTAAGATTGAAAAAATTGCAAGACGAGAGTACTTAGGCATAGGCTTAAGCTGTCTTTCTAGTATGATATTATTTGCTATTTTAGGAAAAAATGCAGGTTATTTGCCCGAGTTTTTTTATATGATTTTTGGAGCAATATTTGGAAGAGTGGGAAGTGGTCTAATTTCACTTGCACTTTTGCTTTTTTCTATCGTCTTACTTTTCCCAAATTTCATTTATGAGGTCTTTAGAATTAAAGTTGATTTTGCTAGCTTTTTGCAATTTGAAAATATGATAAAAAACAAAATATATAGCTTTTTTGGTGGAGAAAAAGTTAGTACAGAAGAGCTTACAACCAAAATTCCAAGTCCTACTATCAAAGAAGATGAACTCTTGCAAGAAAAGGAAAACTCTCAAGTTGCCCAAGAACAAAATATTAAGAAAGAAAGCGATGAAGAAATACCTTTTCAAAAACCAAAAGAGGAAAAAAATCACGCTTTAAATGAAGAAATAAAAGAAACAAAAAAAGAAGAGGAAAAACCAAGTCAAAAAGATGATTTTTTTCAAGAATTTATTAGGAAAGCAAGTAAGGATCTTGAAGCTCAAAAAGAAGCTGAAAGAAAAGAACTTGAGCAAAGAGCAGCTGCAGACATCATACCTCCTCGCTTCTTAAAACCTAAAAATATAGATGAAATAAAACTCGAACTTTCTAGAAAAGAAAATTTTGATGAACCAAGTTATAAAAGAGCAAATATCAATCTTCATCAAAATGAGGATATAAAAGAACAAGAAACAAATTTAAATCAAGATAATTTCGAAATCCATGAACTTCATATCGAAAATACAGAAAAAGAGCAAGATTTTATCCCTATTGTTGAAGAACTTGATAAGATTAATTACACTCCAAAAACTATAAAGTTACAGGATTTACAAGCTGAATTTCAAAAAAAGCCCAAGCCTCAAAACATTGATCATGAAGATATTAAAGCTCCTAAACACAGCATTATACAAAAAGAGCTAAGCTCTAATAAAGCTTTGCTTGATGATATAGAAAAAGGAGAGCTTGAAAAGCCAAAGGATTTTAGCCTGCCTCCTCTTGATTTTTTACTAAGGCCTAGTGAAAACAGGGCTGAAATTGATGAGCAAGAAATAGATAAAAAAATTTATGATTTACTTGAAAAGCTTCGCCGTTTCAAAATAGGAGGCGATGTCATAAGCACTTATACAGGACCTGTGGTAACTACCTTTGAATTTCGTCCAAGTGCTGATGTAAAGGTAAGCCGTATTTTAAATTTACAAGATGATTTAGCTATGGCTTTAAGGGCTAAATCCATACGCATACAAGCGCCAATTCCGGGCAAAGATGTAGTGGGCATTGAGGTGCCAAATGAGCAAATTCAAACCATTTATTTAAGAGAGATCTTAGAAAGTGATAGCTTCAAAAAGGCAAAAAGCCCCCTTACCATAGCACTTGGCAAGGATATAGTGGGAAATGCCTTTGTAAGTGATCTTAAAAAATTACCCCACTTACTCATAGCTGGCACAACAGGAAGTGGTAAGAGTGTGGGCATTAATGCTATGCTTTTAAGCCTTCTTTATAGAAATAGCCCTAAAAATCTGCGTTTGATGATGATAGATCCAAAAATGCTTGAATTTAGCATTTACAATGAGATCCCTCATCTTCTAACCCCAGTGATTACTGAGGCTAAAAAGGCTATAACAGCTCTTTCAAATATGGTCGCTGAAATGGAACGCCGCTATAAACTCATGGCTGAAGCAAAGACTAAAAATATAGAAAATTACAATGAAAAGATGAAGGAGCAAGGCTTAGAGCAAATGCCCTTTATCGTGGTGATTATCGATGAGCTAGCGGATTTAATGATGACGGCAGGAAAGGATGTTGAGTTTTACATAGGGCGTTTGGCTCAAATGGCTAGGGCTAGTGGGATACATTTAATAGTAGCGACTCAACGCCCCTCAGTTGATGTGGTAACAGGGCTTATCAAGGCAAATTTACCAAGCCGTTTAGCTTATAAGGTGGGGCAAAAGATCGATAGTAAGGTAATCTTAGATACTATGGGAGCTGAGAGCTTGCTTGGCAGAGGAGATTGCTTATTTACACCACCTGGAACTAGTAATTTAGTCCGGCTTCACGCTCCTTTTGCAAGTGAGCTTGAGATAGAAAAAATAGTTGAGTTTTTAAAGGCCCAACAAGGGGTAAACTATGATGAGAGCTTTTTAAAAGATGAAAGCCCTGCTTCAAATTTAAGTCTAAGTTCAAGTGAAGATAGCAATTTAGGCGAGCTTTTTGAAGAGGCGAAGGCTGTCATCTTAGCAGATAGAAAAACAAGTATTTCTTATCTTCAAAGGCGTCTTAAAATAGGCTATAACCGAGCTGCTAATATCATAGAAGAACTAAGCAATCAAGGCTTTTTAAGCCAGCCTGATAGCAAGGGACAAAGAGAGATTTTACAAAAATAAATTAGGTTTTGAACACAAAATATTTTTCATTTTGTAAATTCATAGATGCTAAAAATTTATATTTTTGCATGAGAAGTTTTTAAATTAGCCTTAATACAAAAACAAAAATCCTAAGGAAAATTTACCCTTTTTCATAAAAGGGTAAAATATTAGGCTATTTATTTGCTTTTTCGATATATTCGCCACGCACAGTATCAACGCGAATAACTTCTCCCTCAAGTACATGAAAAGGAATTTGCACCACTGCACCTGTTTCAAGAGTAGCTGGCTTTTTGTTTGAGCCTTGAGTATCGCCTCTAAAATTTGGTGCAGTTTCGATGATCTTAAGTTCAACGACCTGAGGCACTTCAACGCCGATTGCCTTGCCGTTGTGAAACATCACATCAACCATCATTCCATCAAGCATCCATTTTTTAGCTTCACCTACATCATCATCGCTGATAGCTACTTGCTCATAGCTTGTAGTGTCCATAAATTGGCAGTTTTCACCATCATCATAAAGATACTGCATAGTTTTTTGCTCTAAATTTGGAGCTTCACACTTATCGCCGGCATGAATGGTCTTTTCTAAAACCTTACCATCAATAAAAGATTTGATCTTTATACGCACAAATGCAGGTCCCTTGCCCGGTTTTACATGCTGATATTCGACTATTTTAAACGGAATTCCGTCAATTTCGATCTTTAAACCCTTTTTAAGATCGCCCATAGCATAAGTTGCCATAATTTTCCTTTTGTATAAATATTGCGTAGATTTTAACACGATTAACTTGATAACTTGATTAAAAATTTGTAAATTTTGAGCAAAAAATAAGAAAAATTTAGCTAAAATGCAAGTTAAAGCATAGCAAATGCTCGCTTCATTAAGAAGAGGAAAGTCCGAGCTGCAAAAGACAAGCATTCCATCTAACAGATGGCTAGAGTGATCTAAGGGAAAGTGCAACAGAAAGCAAACTACCACAAAAGTGGAAAAGGTGAAACGGTGAGGTAAGAGCTTACCAGCGATTTTAGCGATAATTTCGGCTTTGAAAACCCAATGTGCAGCAAGAAGGGATGGTTAGTGTCTTTGTTTTAACCCTTCGCTTGAGCAAGCTTGCAAAAACTTGCCTAGATAAATGAGCATTTAAGACAGAACTCGGCTTATAGCTATGCTTTAATTTAGTAATTTGGAAAAAATGATGAAAAAAATCAAAACATGGCTTTTTACTGCCTTATTTAAAATTTCAAACCAACCCATCTTACTTAGAGACTTGCTTGAAGCAAATGCCCTTTTTAACGAAGGAATGCTCGTTGATCCTTCAAAACTTAACTATAAATTTAAGTTTTTTAGCTCTTATTTGGTGTATTTTGCACTTTGTGCCATTGTTTTACTCCCTCTTCTTGCTATCACGCATTATTTTTTTACAAAGATTGATTTTCATTTAAGTATCATAAGCACAGTTGCTGTTACAGCCTGCGTTTTTATCTTTTATGATATATTCAAAATTTACACAAGAAAGCTTATCAGTAAGGAGTTGATACAAAAGGCTTGGAAGTTGCATTTTCCATTTTTTCCTTATGAAAAATACTCAAAAATCGTTGAAAATATCTATAACGAAGCTTTAAAAAAAGAAATCCCAAAAACAAGCCTAGAAGCATATATACTTGAACAAATCATCAAATTTAAGGATAATTAATCCAAATAATCCAAAATTTGATTTTGAAAACGCATATGCTCAAGTTTTCTTTTAAGCTCTTTGTTTTCCTCATTAAGAACAGATTCTTGACTTCTTAGAGTTGCGATTTCTCGGCTAAGATAATAAATTTGAGTTCTTATATAAACTTCTGGAACAAAAACAATGCAAGCAAAAGCTACCAATAAATACGCAAATAAAAGATGACTAAAGCTTAAATTTCTCTCTTCTTTTATAGCCTGAGTATGTCCTTCAAGCAAGATACTTTTGACTTCTGTATTTGCCTTACTTTCGCTTTCTTTTTCAGGTTCTGTTTTAGAAATTGTGATTTTTTTATCTTTTTCTTTTTTTTGTGGCTTTGGTTTTGTTTGTATATTTTGATTTTTATCTTGGAATTTAGCTTGTTCTTCTTTTTTAACTTTATCTTTCTTTTTTGGTATTTCAACATTTTTAAAAGCTATTTTTTGCGATTGATCTGAGCTAATAAAAGCTTTTGAACTTGTTTGATCTAAATTTAAGGTATGAGTTTTTTTATCAACTTCCTTTTGTTTTTTTAAATTTTTATCTTTTTTATTTCTTTTTAATTTGGAAAAAAATTTTAAGGAAAATGGTTTTTTTTCCTCAAGTTTTATATTGATTAAATCCTCTTTAAGATAAATGCTAGCTTTAGAATTATTCTCTTCATGTTCTTCATTAAAAAAATCATCATAAGCTTTTTTACGATTTTTTACCCTCTTTTTTAGAATTTCATCACTACTTGATATATCAATATCTTCTGGCGTCCTGCCTTCTCTGATCGCCCTTGAATACCGAAGCATTTTTTCTCGGATATTTTGTTTTTCCTTTAAAAATTCATTATTGTCCATTTTTATCCAAAATTATTTAAAATAAAAAACTCGCATTTTAGCACAGCTTGAGCGAGAATTGCTCTTAATCTCTTCCAAACTTGGCACAATGGGTTTTTTTGTCAAAATTTTTCCTAGGCTATGATTTTTGCCACATTCGCATTTTATAGCATTTTTATCACAAATGCAATCCCTTGACCATTTTTTAAAAGCATTTTTTACCAAAACATCTTCCAAAGAATGAAAACAAATGATAGCCACTATGCAATTTTTAGGCTTAAAAAGTACTAATTTTTCCAAAAACTCTTTTAAAACACTTAGTTCTTGATTAACCTCTATCCTAAGGGCTTGAAAGACCAATGTTGCTTGAGATACACTTCTTTGACCTACTTTAGCTCTACCGATGATTTGACTAAGTTCTTTAGCACTTGAAATAGGCTTTTTTGCTCTAAATTCGCAAATTTTTTGAGCTATAAATTTAGAGTTTGTAAGCTCTGCGTTTTCTTTAAAAATGCATTCAAGTCTTTCTTGAGGATAAAAATTCACCACCTCAAAAGCACTTAGCTCATTTTGCTTATCCATACGCATATCAAGACGAGTTGAATTTAAACTAAAACCCCGCTCATCATCATCAAGCTGCAAAGATGAAAGACCTATATCAGCTAAAATTCCTCTTACATCATCATTTTTACAAAAAGATAATATATCTTTAAAATTTGATTTTACAAGCTTGCATCTGTTTTTAAAGTGGGCTAAAATGTTCATTGAAAAATCCAAGGCTACCTCGTCTTGATCACAGGCTAAAAGTCTTAAATTTGAATGCTTTTGTAATATAGCTTTTGAATGCCCACCAAAACCTAAAGTACAATCAACAAATAAACCCTCATCAAGCCCATCAAAGATCTCAAGAACCTCATCAACTAAAACAGGGATATGCGGAACTTGCAAAATTTACCTTTTTGTAAAATTTTTCCTGTTATAATAGCAAACAAATTTTAAAATAAAACAAATTTTTTAAGATTTAAAACATAAAAATTTAGTTTTTTAAACTCTAATTAAACACTTTAAAGATACAATTCGTTCTTATAAATATAAGGATTTGATTTTATGATAACTTGGATGCAAAAACATAAAAAATGGCTTGTTGTAACGATTTGGATCAGCGTTATAGCCTTTGTTGGAGCTGGCTTTGTTGGCTGGGGAGGTTATGATCTGAATATAAATCGCAGTTCTTCTTTAGCTAAAGTAGGAAATGAGAAAATCACTCTTTTTGAGCTTAATGAAAGATATGCCCAAGTTTTTAGCTACTATAATCAAATTAGCAATGGAACACTCAGCGATGAACTTGCCAAAGAAAGACAACTTGATCTTCTTGCTTTAAATGACTTGATCGAAGACAAACTCTTTATCAACTTTGCAAAAGATTTAGGCTTGAGTGTGAGTGAAAACGAAGCTGCAATTGCTCTTGCAAGCCAAGAAGAATTTTGGGACGAAAATAACACTTTTGATCAAGAAAAATATTATTTTCTACTTGCTCAAAATCAAATCAAAACAAGCCAATATGAGCAAATGTTAGAAGATAGAATTTTACTAAGAAAACTACGAACACTCTTTGAACTTCCTGTTAAGGAAAACGAATTTGAAATGCTTGGTGCAAGCTATTTTATGCAAGATGTTTTAAGTATAGCCAAACTTGACTTTAAGCCTATAAATGTTGATATAAACGAAACAGAATTACAAAATCTTTGGAAAGAACATGAAAAAGACTATATCAACGAAAGAAGGTATGAAATTTCAACTTATTTCTTGCCTATTGCTCAAAACTTCGATGAACAAAACCTAACAACCTACTATGAAGAAAATAAACACAAATATACAGATTTTACGGGAAAAATTCTATCCTTTGATGAAGCAAAAAAAGACTTACTTATTGATTTTGGCTTGAAAGAATTGGAAAAGACAGCTAATCAAGCCTATCTTGATTTAAATTCTCAAAAAATACCATTCCAAGCAGATCTTAATATCAGTGAAAATGACATATACTATCCTCTAGAACTTTTAGATAATGCAAGAGCCAATTCCCTTTTGAAACCCTTTAAATTTAAACAAAATGATCAAAATGGACTTATGATTATAAGGCTAAATGCTCTAGTTCCTGCTAGCGTAAAAAGTTTTGAACAAGCAAAAGAAGAAGTTTTACCACTTTATCTTGAACAAAAACAAACTGAGGCTCTAAACCAACAAGCTAGTAAAGCTTTAGAGAATTTTAAGGGTAAAAATATAGGCTCTATGAGTAGAGATTCTATAAGAGATCCTGAAAGGGTATCTGATGATATCATGAATGATACCGAGTTTAGCCTCTTTTTGATGCAAGTGTTTAATTCAAATCAAAAAAAAGGTTTTGTAGCATTTAAAAATAAAGCCATTCTCTATGAAATAAGAGATCAAAATCTCATCAATCAAAATAAAATAAATCAATACAAAGAAAGTTTAAGTGCAAATTTACAAGTTGCCAAGGCAAACGAATTAGAAGCAGAACTATCTAAGGAATTAAGAAAAATTTATAAGGTTGAAATCTATTATAAAGGAAACTTGAATTGAATATTTTAGGAATTGATTTAGGCTCGACGCAAACTTGTGCTATCATTGCTCAAAAAGATGATGAGGGCTTAAAGATTATTGGTTTTGGAAAAGCAAGAGCTGGTTTTGACAAAACAAAAGCTAATGGAGTAAAAAAAGGTGTTATTACGAACATAGAACAAGCTTCTAACTCTATAGAAGAAGCTGTAAGAGAAGCTCAAATGATGTCTGGGGTGCGTTATGATAAAATCATTGTTTCCATGTCAGGTGCTTATGCGAAAAGTGTCAATAGTGTCGGCGTCGTTAATATACCAAATCATGAAATAGGCATTAATGAAATTCGTCGTGCCGTAAGCACTGCTAAACATACAGCAAATATCCCATCAGGCTATGAAATCGTCCATGTTTTACCCTTTAATTTTAAGGTCAATGACCTCGAACATGTCGATGATCCTTTAGGCATGAGTGGTACACGCTTAGAAGTTTCAACTCATATCGTTATCTGCCAAGAATCATACATAAAAAATTTAAAAAAGGCTTTGGAAATAGCCGATCTTAAGGTTGATAATTTCGTTCTTTCAGGCTATGCCTCAGCAATTGCCTGCCTTGATGATAGCGAAAAAGAGCTTGGAACAATTTTAATTGATATGGGTGGAGCAATTTGCGATATTGTCGTGTATATGGGAAATTCTATTCGTTATAATGATTGCTTACAAATTGGCTCTATCAATATCACAAATGATTTGGCTATGGCTCTTCATGCACCTTTAGAAGAAGCTGAAAGGATTAAGCTTAATTATGCAAATTTAAGTTTACAACCAAACAATCTTGTTCAAGTTCCATCAATGGGCGATAAAGATAAGATTGTTGAAGTTACTATAGATGTGATCAAGGAAGTCATTTACGCAAGAGCGCAAGAAACTTTGATGCTACTTGCCAAAATGCTAAGTGATAATCCTTATGCAAAGGCTTCTGGTGCTGGTATTGTTCTAACAGGTGGTATGACAAAGTTAGCTAAACTTGATGAACTTGCTGCAGTAATGTTTGATAATAAATCCGTGCGTATTGCAAGTGCGAGAAAAGATTTAGCCTTAGGCTTTAATGAAATTTTTAACGATCCTGAAAATACTTGTGCTATAGGGCTTTGTTTATATGGTGCTGGCTATTTTACCCCTTATGAACTTGATTCAAATAAGGATTTGAGATTTAAGGGTGAAGAGGACAATTACTCAAAAAAGTCCATCGCTCATCAAGAACCAGTCTTTGAAGAAAGAAAAAGTGAAATTTCAAGCAAAATTTCACAAGAAAATGATACAATATCACTTAATGAACAAATAGACTTTAGACCAGTTGAAGAAAATAAAAGTAATATCATTACCAGAATGTGGCAACAAATTGTCAGCAGATTTTAAGGAGAGATCATGGATTATACAGTTGAAGAAGCGATAAAACAAGGTGCAAAGATTAAGGTTATAGGCTGCGGTGGCGGTGGCGGAAATATGGTCAATCATATGATAGACACAATGGGGCTTAGTGATTTTGATCTTATTGTTGCAAATACAGATGCCCAGGCACTAGCTAGCTCTAAAGCAAAAACAAAAATTCAACTTGGAGAAAAAAAGACTAAAGGCTTGGGTGCTGGAATGGTGCCTGAGATTGGTGCTGAGAGTGCAAGAGAAAGTTACGAAGAAATCAAAGCAGCCTTAGCACAAAGTGATATCGTTTTTATTGCTGCTGGTTTAGGAGGTGGCACAGGAACTGGTGCTGCTCCTATTATTGCTCAAGCTGCTAAAGAGGTGGGTGCTTTAACTGTTTCTGCTGTTACCATGCCTTTTGCTTTTGAAGGTAAACAAAGAAAAAAACTTGCTGAGGCTGGTCTTTTGGAGCTAAAAAAAGAAACTGATTCTATACTTGTTATACAAAATCAAAAACTTTCTAGTATCATAGACAGAAAACTTGGTTTTGGAGAAGCCTTTGAAGTCGTTGATAATGTTTTGGCTCGTGCTGTGCGTGGAATGATCTCCATACTTTTAGACAATGGTAAAATAAATGTTGATTTTGCTGATGTAAGAACTATTATGAGTTATAGAGGCTTAGCTCTTATGGGTATAGGTTCTGGACAAGGAGAAAAAGCTATGGAAGAAGCTTTAGCAAATGCTATAGAATCGCCTCTACTTGATGGTATGGATATCAAGAGTGCTAAGGGTGTCATATGTCATTTTAAAACAAGCTCTCAATACTCTTTCATTGAGTTTTCACAAGCTGCCGGAGAAATACACGATCTTGTCGATGAAGATGCTAAAATTATTATGGGTACTACTCTTGATGATAGTTTAGGCGACAAGGTTGAACTGACTATTATTGCTACCGGTTTTGAAGATAAAGCAAGTCAGGATAATGCCAAAATAAAAGAACAAGAACCAAAAAAGAATCCTTATATCAATTTAAATGTAAAAACAGGAACATTTAATAGTGAAGAATTTCTACACGAACTTGAAATCCCTACTTGGATGAGAAACCAAATGGACTGATCATGTGCAAAAGAAGCTTATCTTCTTTTGCCATTATTTTTATTAAGCTTGTAAGCGATCGCCAAATTTTTTCTTATTTGACTGATAAACAAAACGCAAGACTTCTGCAACGGCTTTAAAAAGCTCTCTAGGTATCATATCTCCAACTTCACAAAGCTTATAAAGCTCTCTTGCAAGCTGAGGGTTTTCATAAACTAAGACCTCATTTTCATAAGCGATTTCTTTTATCCTTAGAGCCAAAAAATCCACCCCCTTTGCCAAAACCTTTGGTGCAGCTTCTTTAGAGCTATCATAACGCAAGGCTATAGCATAATGAGTTGGGTTTGTGATCACCACATCAGCACTTGCAACATCTTGCACCATTCTACGCCTTGCAGCCTCCATTTGCAAACGACGAATACGCCCTTTTACTTGAGGGTCTCCTTCCATTTGTTTATACTCATCTTTGATTTCTTGCTTGCTCATTCTTAAGCTTTTAAAGTACTGAAAACGAACCAAAAAAATATCCAAAATCCCCACCACTATAAAAGCAAGTATCACAACAGCTGCTAGGATAATCGCTTTTTCTTTCAGCCACACTAACTGCGAAACTATATCATAAAGCTCTACTTTTGGAAGCTCTGTCATGAATTGAAGCAAAAATACAAAGGCTATAGTAAAAACTATACCAACTTTTAAAATAATTTTAATCGCATCAATAAGTTTTTTTAAAGAAAAAAGATTTTTTAAGCCTTTTAGAGGATTAATTTTATTAAGATTTGGAGTTATGGGTTTGGTTGTAAAAAGAAAGCCAAATTGCATTACATTTCCTAAAACTCCTGCCACCATAATACTTAAAACTATGGGTAAAAGCATAATGATCGCTTCCATAACTGTTTTAATCATGACATTTTGAAGCATACCGACACTAAATTCAATACCAATTAAACCTTGATAATAGCGATATAAATTCATCATTCTATCGCCTAAAAAACCAAACAAAAACATAACTGCAACAACGGCAACTACAAGGGTTACAACAGCTGCTGCGTCTTGGGATTTGGGGATATTACCATCTTTTCTGGCATCTTCTAGCTTTTTACTCGTAGCTTCTTCAGTTTTTTCTTGATCATCAGCTGCCATTTTTTTCCTTAAAGATGAAAATACCACATTCTAGCACAAATTTACAAATAGCAAATTAGCTTTAATTTTTAGCTCAATTATGCTAAAATTACAAATTTAAAAATTTTAGGAAAAAATATGTCAGAAAAAAAAATCAATGAAAGCATTAAAATCACAGGGGCAAGGGAAAATAATCTTAAAAACATAAGCCTTGAGATCCCAAAAAATAAGCTCATAGTCTTTACAGGGCTAAGTGGCAGCGGTAAATCAACCCTAGCCTTTAACACCCTTTATGCAGAAGGGCAGCGCCGCTACATAGAAAGCCTAAGTGCTTATGCAAGGCAGTTTTTAGACAGGGTAGCAAAACCTGATGTAGATAAGATAGAAGGGCTAACCCCAGCCATAGCCATAGATCAAAAGACAACTTCTAAAAATCCTCGCTCCACAGTTGGAACCATTACTGAAATTTATGATTATCTAAGGCTTTTGTATGCAAGAATAGGACTTCAGCACTGCCACAACTGCGGTAAAAAGATCTCAAGTATGAGTGCAAGCGATATCACTAATGAAATTTTAAAGCTTCCTTTTACAGCAAAGATCATTATTTATTCGCCCTTGATTCGCGAAAAAAAGGGAAGCTTTAATGAGCTTTTTGAAAGCTTAAGGGCTAAAGGCTATGTAAGGGCTCAAGTTGATGGGGTCTTAGTAAGGCTTGATGAGGATATTGAATTATCAAAAACCAAAAAGCATAGCATTAAATTAGTTATTGATCGCCTTGAGATAAAAGAGGATTTGCTAGCACGGCTTACAAGTGATATAGAAAAGGGGCTTGAGGAAAGCTTTGGCGAGCTTGAAATAGAGGTGCTAAATGCTGAGGAGCTTGGAATTTCAAAGCATTATCATTACAGCGAGCATAATGCTTGTTTTGATTGCAAGCTTTCCTTTGCTGCCCTTGAGCCTCTTAGCTTTTCTTTTAACTCCCCAAAGGGAGCTTGTGTAAGCTGTGATGGGCTTGGCATTCGTTATAGCCTTGATATGAAAAAGCTAATTGATGAGAATTTAAGCATAGAAAAGGGCTGCATAAAGACCATGTATGGCTTTAATAAAAGCTATTATTATAAATTTTTACTCGCCTTTTGTGAGCAAAATAGCGTTGATATAAAAAAGGCTTGGGCTGATTTAAGCGAGGAAGAGCAAAGGCTAGTGCTTTATGGAAATGCTAAGGAGATTGATTTTTTTTGGAAAAGACACCGCATTAAAAAAAGCTTTGAGGGCGTGGTAAAGCTTGCTTATGATATGCTAAAGGATGAAAAGGATCTTGAAAATTATATGAGCGAGAAAATTTGCAAAGACTGCAAGGGTCACCGTTTAAAGCCTGAAAGTTTGGCTGTAAAAGTAGCAAATAAGGGGCTAGGAGAGCTTTTGGATATGAGTATAGAGCATTGCACCAGCTTTTTTAGCAAGCAAGGCAATTTTTCTTATCTTAATGCCTCGCAAAAACAAATCGCAAGCCCTATTTTAAAAGAGATTAATGAGAGGCTTTTTTTTCTTTTTGATGTGGGGCTTGGCTATTTATCCTTAGGACGCGATGCAAGGACTATTAGCGGAGGCGAGGCTCAAAGGATACGCATAGCCTCTCAAATTGGAAGTGGGCTAAGTGGGGTGATGTATGTTTTAGATGAGCCAAGCATAGGCCTTCACGAAAGAGATACCCAAAAGCTTATCAAAACCCTCAGAAATTTACAAGCTAAGGGCAATACTTTAATAGTCGTAGAACATGATAAAAAGACCATTGAGGAGGCTGATTTTATCGTTGATATAGGTCCTAAAGCTGGTAAATTTGGAGGGGAGGTTGTCTTTGCTGGAAGCTTTGAAAATTTGCTTAAAAGCAAGAGCGAAACCGCCTTATATATGAGAGGGCAAAAGCAAATTTCACACCAGCAAAACAGAAAGCAAGAAGAATGGCTTGAGCTTAAAAATGTAAGCATTAACAATATCAAGGGCTTAAATGCTAAATTTCCTCTGCGTAATTTAGTCGCTATCACAGGAGTTTCAGGCTCTGGCAAAAGCTCTCTTATACTTCAAACCCTGCTTCCCTTTGCTAAAGAAGAGCTTAATAGAGCTAAAAAGGTGCAAAAGCTAAGTGGAGTACAAATTGAAGGACTTGAAAAGCTTGATAAGGTGATTTATTTAGACCAAAGCCCCATAGGTCGCACGCCAAGATCAAATCCAGCCACCTACACAGGGGCAATGGATGAGATAAGAAATCTTTTTGCTGCGACTAAAGAAGCTAAGATGAGAGGCTATAAGGCTGGGCGTTTTTCTTTTAATGTCAAGGGTGGGCGTTGTGAAAAATGTAGCGGGGACGGAGAAATAAAAATAGAAATGCACTTTTTGCCTGATGTAATGGTGGTTTGTGATACTTGCAAGGGCAAACGCTACAATGATGCCACACTTGAGATCAAATACAAGGGCAAAAGTATAGCCGATGTTTTAGCTATGAGCATTATAGAAGCAAGTGAGTTTTTTGCCTCTGTGCCTCGCATTAAACAAAAACTTGATACCTTGGTAAAGGTGGGGCTTGATTATTTAAATTTAGGGCAAAATGCCACGACCTTAAGCGGAGGTGAGGCCCAGCGCATAAAGCTAGCAAAAGAACTTAGCCGAAACGATACAGGAAAGACTCTTTACATACTTGATGAGCCAACAACAGGGCTTCATTTTGAAGATGTAAATAAGCTCATACTTGTTTTACAGCATTTAGTGGAGCTTAAAAACTCTGTGCTTGTGATAGAGCATAATTTAGATGTGATTAAAAATGCTGATTTTATCATCGATATGGGACCTGAAGGAGGAGATAAGGGCGGAAAAATAATAGCTTTTGGAAGCGTTGAAAAATTAGCCAAGGAGTATGAAAAAACAGGCTCTTACACAGGGCAATTTTTAAATGAGGAGTTAAATTTAAATAAAAATTCTAAAGGCTCAAGGGCTAAGAAGTAAATTTAGGCTAAAAAAGGATAGAAATGTTTGAGAGCGAAAAAGAATTCCAAGATGAGATACAAAATAATAGCTCTTTGCAAAAGGATATTTGCTCCACTCTTGATATAGATTATGATAAAAGTAAATTTATAAGAGAGGATAAATATATAAATGGCATTGTGGCTGATTTTAGCATTTTTGAAGATGGTAAAATCAAAGCTATTGCTGAGTGTAAAGGCGGAAAAATTAATATCACTGATTTTGTGCGAGGTATAGGGCAAATTTTTCAATATGAATATTTTGCAGAAAAAAAGCTTTCTAGCAAACAATATGAATTTGTGGATTTTAAAGATTTTAGCTCTGTGTATATTTTCCCTGATTCTGTGCTAAGAAATAATGATTTTAATGTAGGATTTTTTAAATATCCAGAAAGTAAGAAAATTTTAGAGGTAAATTCTAATTCTTTAGCAGTAAGATTAATCAGCAATGAGGAATTAATTAAAATGGGGGGGGGGGTATAACAATAGAAAATTAAAATGTCAATATTATATACACGATACAAGAATTTTTGAACTTTATTATCTTTTAAAAATACTTGCTATCTATAAAATAAAATCCAAAACTATACATAGAAAATTATTAGAAAATGATTTTTCACAAAGATTAAATACTCCAAATTCTAATGGCTGGAGAAATATATTTATTACCCTATCCACATTAGGACTTATAAATAAAAAGACAAATGAACCAAATCAAGCTGGTATAAATCTCGCAAACAAAACTTATCCTGAATTTGCTTGTATAATTTTTAAATATTTAGAGCCTTTTTTTAAAATCATTATAAATACACTTAAAGAGCATAACTTAAGCTTAAAAAATAAAATAAATATTAGCAATTTAGAGCTTTTTGAACTCATATATAAACAATATAAAGAAATATCCTATCTAGTTGAAATACAAAATACTGATAGCACAAAGAACACTCGCTATATTTCAAGTTATTTAAATATCTTAAGAGATGATTATGGTGTAATTAATTTTAAGCCAAAAAGTAAAGAAAGAGAACTTTTGTTTGACCCCTTAATTTCAAATGAAAAAGCCTTCATAGAACATATTAAAAAATACTCTCAACAAAAATATTATGAGGAAAATTTTAAAAGGATTATAAATGAAATTTAATGTAGTAGAATTTTTTGTAGGAGCTGGTGGTAGCCATTTAGGTTTTATGCAAAATGGCTTTAAAAGTCTTTATGTAAATGATTTTGATCCTAATGCACTTGAAACTTTGAAATTTAATAATCAAAAAGATTTAAAGGATAGCATAATAGACAGCACAGATATAACACAAATCAATCCCAAAGAGCTAAAAGATAAGATTGATTCTAATGTAGATGTAGTCTTTGGAGGCATAGTTTGCAAAGGCTTTTCTTTAGCAGGAGAGCGAAGCCCAGCAGATGAGAGAAATCAATTTTATAGATATTATCTTAATATTATAAAGGAATTACAACCTAAAATAAGCATTATTGAAAATGTAAAGGGTATGCTGGGAGCTAAAATTCTTAACCCAAAAGCACCAAATAAAATATGGCAAGAAGTAGCAAGGCTTTATAAAGAAATAGAACTTTATAGAGGAGCAAAATCAGCATACAGAAAACAAGATAAAATCACGCAAGATATAATAAAACAAGGGCAAAATTTAAGAAAGCAAAAGCAGGATTTATTAAAAAATATAGAACCACATTTAATTAATGTAATCGATGATATTATTAAAATTTACAACAAAATAGGCTATCAAGTAAGCTATAAGATTTTAAATGCGGCTTGGTATGGCTCTAGCACGAAGCGTGAGAGACTAATCATAGTAGCCGTTCGTAAGGATATAAAAGCTAAATTTAAATTTCCTATCCCTATTTATTATGATGAGAGCATAGGCACTAAGCTTGATTTTAGTAAAGATGAATTAGCAAATATTAAATTTAAAAAGCCCATTGTTTTAAAGGAATGTTTAAGCAAGATTGATTATTTAGACTCTACTGATATAGATAATTTGCCTATGAAACACAATGTAAAGACTATTGAGCGTTTTAAATACATAAAGCCAGGGTGTAATATCTCAAATAGCCTAGATTTACTACCTAAGCATTTACAAATTTCAAAATTCTATTCAAGGGGAGGTAATATGAGATTAAATTTTAATGACTTAGCTCCTACCTTAGTTCCTGGTCATAGTGCATTCCCTCTGCACCCAAGCGAACATAGAAGCATAACTATACGAGAAGCAGCTACAATCACAGGCTTTCCACTAGATTATAAATTCTTTGGCTCTCATACTAAAAGATGTGAGCAAGTTGGAAATGCTGTGCCACCACCACTTTCAAATTCTTTAGCTAAGGCTGTAAAAGAGTTTTTAATAAAAATTAGCTAGTTTAGGTGCATAAATAGCTTTATGCTTATTTTAAATTTTTTGGTTATAATGTAAATTTAAAAATTGGAATTGAAAATTACAAAGATGAATAAATACAACACAGTAATACAAAAAAATTCTTTTTATTTTAGCAATAGCAAATTTGAGGAAGAATACGAGGCAAATACCATAAATCTTATAAAAACTCTGCTTTTAAATTTACAAAATGAAATACAAAATCAAGGCTCTAAAGAAGAAAACTTTGTAGATTTTATACAAAATAATGAATTTGGCTTAGAAGCCTTGCTAGTCTTAAATGGCATTGCTAATGAAAATTTAAAACGCATTATTACTATTGCTAGGATTGTAAAAGATAAAGAGTTATCAAACATGCTTTATATGCAAAAATGGAATGATAATAGCGATAGTAATGATATAAAAGAATGGGGCGATAAGAAAATAAAAAATCTTATTAAAAATAATGAATTTTTTGCAAAGGGCTTAATAAATTTATTTTTTAAAGGCTCATCTAATGCCTTTTTAGCTAGAACACTGCCACTATTTGAACTAAGTAAATTAAATATTACAAAAATTAATTTTAATCAAAATGCCATGATAGATTCTCTTATTCGTTACAGACAAAAAGGCTCTTATAGCGGTGCTATGGATAATAATCCTGAATCTTGTATAAAAAATATTTTAAGCTCTTTAAATATAGATTTTGATAGCGGTGATTTGCCATTTTTAAAAGACAGCCTTAACAAACGCACTATGGATTTTATCATTCCAAACAAGCAAAATCCACAAATTATTATAGAATCTTCTTTTCTTAGCACCACAAGTAGTGGGCAAGGCGATAAGGCAAAAACAGAGTTTGCAGTAGCAAAGCTTATAAAAAAGCATTATCCAAATGCTAGATTCTATGGTTTTGTCGATGGGATAGGCTGGTATGTAAGAAAACAAGACTTAAAAAGAATGGTAGAAGCTTATGATGAAGTTTTTACTTTTAGAGCTGATGAATTACTAAGATTTAGCTCTATATTAAAAGATATATTTAAGGCGTAAATATGCAAAATCTACCTATAAATGAAATCTTGCAAGGAGATTGCTTAGAGCTTTTTAAAAATATTCCTAGTGATAGTATTGATATTGTGTTTGCTGATCCACCCTTTAATCTTAAGAAGAAATACAATTCTCATAAAGACAAGCTTTTGGAGAACGAATATCTAAGCTGGTGCGAAGAGTGGATAAATGAGTGTGTGCGTGTGCTTAAAAATGATGGTTTTATATTTTTGCATAATATTCCTAAATGGCTTACTTATTATAGTGCTTTTTTGAATAAAAATATGATTTTTAGGCATTGGATAAGCTGGGAGGCGATGACTGCTCCTATGGGAAAGACTTTACAGCCAGCACATTATGGAATCTTATTTTATTCAAAAGGCGAGGCAAAGACTAGGTTTAAAGAGATACGCTATCCACACAAAAGAGATAGAAAAGGCGTGTTGTTTAAAGACTATGGAGGAAAAAAGAATATTTTACACCCCTTTGGTCCTTTGTGCTCTGATGTTTGGAGTGATATTCATAGGATTAGACATGCTAAAAATAGAGATGAGCACCCTTGTCAGTTGCCTATTCATTTGCTAGAAAGAATTATTTTAATGAGTAGCGAGGAAGGAGATCTTATTTTAGATCCCTTTATGGGAACGGGCACTACAGCACTAGCAGCAAAAAGGCTTGGTAGGAATTTCATAGGTTTTGAAAAAGATAAAATTTATTGTGACATTGCTAGAACAAAGCTTGAAAATGAGAATTTTATTTCTAAAATAGGCAATTCTTGGGTAAGTTTTCATTTAAAAGAAGTTATTAGCTTAAGAGAATGTGATTGGCAAGATTTGAAAGAGTATTTTAGTATTCCTAGCAATATAAAAGACATTGATACACAAAAAATAAGACTTTTAAACAAAAGTAAATACAGCTTTGAAGAAGATAGTTTATTTTATGATCTAACTTATAATGCCTAAACTAGCCCCGTTTTTTGTAAGAAAAAATCGCCCATAAATTTAGCACAAAAGCAAAGGCTAAAAGGCAGATGAGATTTAGCCAAAGATCGCTTAGCTCGCTTGCTTTTAAAAAAATAAGCCTTAAGGATTCGATGAAATAGCGTAAAGGATTAAGATAAGTAAGGAATTTAGCCCAATCAGGCATGGATTTTACCGAGGTGAAAAGTCCGCTTAGAAGGATTAAAATCAAAATAAAAAAATAGCTCACAAACATCGCTTGTTGCATGGTGTTAGAATAATTTGAAATGATGATCCCCATGCCAGCTACAACCAAGATATAAATAAAGGCGAACAAATACACAAGCAAAAAGCTTCCCTTTGGATAAAGCCCATAAATCACAAAAGCCATTAAAAAGCAAAGACTTAGCACCAAAAGTCCGATCAGCCAATAAGGAATAAGCTTTGAGAGTATAAAAACTAGCTTTGAAATGGGCGTTACATTGATCTGCTCGCTTATGCCCTTTTCTTTTTCAGCAACGATATTAAAAGCAGGCAAAAAGCCACAAATCAGCGTCAAAACCATGACCATCAAAGCTGGGATCATAAAAATTTTATAGTCTAAATTTGCATTAAAGCGGTAAATGCTATTTGTTTCAAATGCAAAAAAAGCAGAGTTTTGTAAGGTATTTAGCTGTTTTACTTTCACAAAATCCAAGATGATATTGCTAAGATAATTTGCTCCTAAAACGCCTTTTACTGAATTTATAGAATTTGCGTAAATGCCTAAATTTGCCTTATTTTCCTTGTTTAAAGACTGCTCGAAGTTAGATGGCAGCTCTAAAATCAAATCGCAGTCATTTTGATAAATGCACTCATAAGCTTCTTTGGTGTTTGTTGTTTGAAGAGCGATGTTAAAATAAGAGCTTGCAGCGATTTTCATCGCAAGTTTTTGAGTGGTCGAGCTTTTATCAAAATCAACTATGGCTAAATTTACATTTTTAATCTGCATATTCGCAGCCCAAGGCATCACACAAATGATCATGATAGGAAAAAGCAAGATAAGACGCGGTAAGAAGCGGTTTCTAAAGATTTGTTTAAATTCTTTTTGGATCAAAAATAGCATTTTAAAGCCTCACTTTAAAGCTTTTTAAGCTTATAAATAAAATCGCAACAAACATCAAACCTAAAATGCTAATTTCTTTTAAGCAATACCCCACACCAAGCCCTTCTATCATGATCTTTTTAAGCCCTAAGATAAACCATTTTGTAGGGATTATATGTGAAAGATATTGCAAGATCAAGGGCATGCTTTCGATAGGAAAAAGCATGCCAGAAAACATCATGATAGGCATCATAAAAAGCATTCCACAAACAAGCATAGAAGCAATTTGTGTTTTGGCTAAATTTGACACAAAAAGCCCTATACTAAGCACTAAGGCTATATAAAGCATGCAAAAGGCAAAGAGCAAGAAAATATTTCCTGCGATTTTAAGATCAAGGGCAAAAACACACACGAGTAGCACCAAAATCAAGCTCAAACAAGAAAGCGCAAAATAAGGCACAATCTTTGCAAAAATGATGAGTATAGGCTTTATAGGCGATACAAGCAGGATTTGCATGCTGCCGTATTCTTTTTCACGCACGATAGAAATGGAGGTCATCATCGCACAAATCAGCATTAAAATAAGCCCCAAAAGTCCCGGCACGAAGTTGTAAGCACTTTTTCCTTGAGGATTGAAAAGCAAGGTGGTTGCGATTTCAAGCGGACTTTGAAAGCTTAAATTTTTTTCTGTTAAAAAAGAATTTAAGACATTATTTGCGTAGATATTTATGGTGCTAGCTCGGTTTGGATCACTGCCGTCGATTAAAAGCTCTATTTTGGCATTGTTTTGTTTGAAATCCTCGCCAAAGATGATGAGCAGATCCGTTTTATCATCATTAAAAATCGTTGCAATTTCATCTTTAAAGCGGATATTTTTAGCAAATTCAAAATACTCATTTTGAGCAAATTTTTCTATGATTTGTGTGCTAAGACTTGTTTTGCTAAGATCAAGCACGCCAAATTTAACCCCGCTAACCTCAGTGCTTAAAGCAAAGCCAAAAAGCAAAATTTGAATGATAGGCATTAAGATAAGGATAAGCATAGTCCTTGTATCTCTAAAAATGTGAAAAAACTCTTTTTTAACAAAGGCATTAAAAGCTCTCACGCACCGCCCCTTTTGGCACTCTTAGCCACCTCGTAAAAAACTTCATTCATAGAGCTTACGCCAAGTGCTGTTTTTAGCTCGCTAGGGCTTCCAAGAGCATTGATACGCCCATCAACCATGATACTAAGCCTATCACAATACTCAGCCTCGTCCATATAATGAGTCGTGATAAACACGCAAGTTCCCATACTCACAGCCTCGTGTATAAGCTGCCAAAACTGCCTTCTTGTGATAGGATCAACCCCGCCCGTTGGCTCATCTAAAAAAATAATCTTTGGAGAGTGAAAATTTGCCACGCAAAAGGCGAGTTTTTGTTTAAAACCAAGGGGGAGATTATAAACAAATTCATCTTTTTGATCCTCAAATTCAAGCTTTTCAAGTAGCTTTTTCATCTTTGTAAAAATTTCTTCTTCCCTTAGTTTGTAAATTTTGCCAAAAAAATAGATATTTTCCCAAACCTTAAGATCTTCAAAAAGTGAGAATTTTTGACTCATATAGCCTATATTTTGCTTGATAAGCTCGCTTTGAGTGTTGATATCAAAGCCTGCTACAAAGCCACTTCCAAGACTTGCTTTGCTGATACCACATAAAATTTTTATAGCCGTTGTTTTGCCTGCTCCATTTGCTCCTAAAAAGCCAAAAATTTCGCCCTTTTTCACCTCAAAGCTGATATCATCAACAGCCTTAAAATTCCCAAAAATCTTGCTTAAATGCTCGATTTTAATGATAAGATCTTCATCTTTAAAGTCATTTTTAAAGATCAAACTCATCTTAAAAACTCCATAAAACAATCCTCAACGCTAGCTTCAATGACCCTATAAGTAGCATTTTTCAAATGAGCGTTTGAATCTATAGCTGTTTTTATATCAAAACCTTCTTTAAATACTATATGATAGGAATTTGCAAACAAAAAACAAGAATAAATAAACTCAAGCTTTCTTAACTCTTCCAAGGCATAAACACTGATATTTTTAAACTCATAAAGTGTGTGCGTAAAGCTTTGGCAAAGCTTTTGAGGACTATTTACGCTTAAAAACCTGCCCTCAAAAATCAAAGCGATCCTATCACAAAGACTTGCTTCGTCCATGTAAGGCGTGGAAACTACGATACTCATTTTAGATTTTAGTTCGTTCAAAATATCCCAAAATTCTTTTCTACTGACCGCATCAACGCCGGTTGTTGGCTCATCAAGAAAAAGCAACAAGGGCTTGTGAATGAGCGCACAGCACAAAGCAAGCTTTTGTTTCATTCCTCCAGAAAGAGCCTTTGCTCTTCTGTTTTTAAAAGGCTCAAGTGCCTTGTAAATAGGCTTTATCAGCTCGTATTCAGCCTCTATGCTCGTGTTAAAAAGCCTTGCAAAAAAGTCCAAATTCTCATAAACGTTAAGATCCATATAAAGGCTGAAATTCCCCGGCATATAGCCTATTTGCGTGCGAATTTTAGCATAGTCTTTGACCAAATCAAGCCCCAAAATCTCGCCCTCGCCACTATCAGCTAACAAAAGCGTGGTTAGAATTTGAAAAAGCGTGCTTTTTCCAGCCCCATCAGGTCCTATGACACCAAAAATTTCATTTTCCCTAACCTCAAGGCAGATATCGTGTAAGACCTTGGTTTTGCCGTAGCTTTTGCTTAGCTTATTAACGCTGATGACACTCATTTAAGCTTGATCTCGCCATAACTTCCAATCTTCAAAAATCCGTCATTTTTCACATCGATTTTTACCCCATAAACCAAATTTTTACGCTCATCTTTGACCATGATCGTTTTTGGCGTAAATTCAGCCTTACTTGAAATCCACGAAATCCTGCCCTTATACTCTTTATAATCCTCGCCAAAATCCACATACACAGCTACTTCATCTCCAAGCTTTAAACGCGTTAAATCAGTATCAATCACATAAGCTTTAAGCCTTAAGGTGTCTAAATTTGCGATTTTAAAAAGAGCTTTATTTGGCGAGCTTAGCTCCCCTTTGAAAGCGTATTTTTCAAGCACAGTTCCAGAAATAGGCGATATGATCGTAGCTTTTTGGATCTTATCTTCTATGATTTGGGCTTGAATTTGGCTATTAGCGATCTCATTATCTAAAGATTCGTTACTTAGATTCATTGAGGAGAGTTTAGAATCAATTTCTTTGCTTACGAGATTAAAATTTGAGTTCGCATCATCAAGGGCTTTTTTTGTGCTAGCTCCGCTACTAAAAAGCCTTTGCGCCCTTTCAAGCTCTCTTTTTGCGGTGCTTAGGCGTTCTTTAAGTGGGGCAATTTGCGTTTGAATGTCGCTTTTTTGCGCCTGCAAGGCTTTGATATGCTCGTTAATGGCGTCTTTGTTGAGCTTAAGCTGGGTTGTATCGATGAAGCCAAGTATTTGCCCCTCACTTAAAACCTCGCCCTCGCTTAAATTTATGTCTAAAATTCAAAAAATTTCCCATTTTTCTACTCAATTTTAATCAATCTTAAAAACAAGTTCTTTAAATTTTTCGGCTCAAATTACCTTTAAAATCTTTCGAGTTTGTAGGGTTTTGAAAGAAAATTAATTTTTTTAAAAGCTTTTTGTATTTAGTGAAAGCTTGAGTTAATTTTAGGATTTTTTAAGCACAAAGAGGGGGAGTGAAATCCCATGCCCTGTGTCTAAAAATGTGTCTAAATTGTGTCTATTTTTTAAGATATTGAGAAATAAAGCATTTGAACGCTTTTAAAAATCTATTTTAACAAATCAAACTTTTTTATAAGTTTTGTTTAAAACTTAATAAAGATTATTTACACAAATTTGAGCTATGAGGTGGGTAGCTGGAAAATTGTTGTTTTAGCTTTTATGAGACAAAGCCTTAAAGCTTTGCTTGTGAGCTAATTTAAAATCATCTATGAGGTGGGCTTAAAAATAAAAAGGAGGATTTAGAGGGGATTGATCATTTAGAACTTAGCTAATGAGCTTAATAAAAATATTTTTAAAATAGGGCTTTAAAAAAGCTCAAAATAATAGAACAAAGGAAAACAAATGAAAATTTCAAACAAAAACGGAGGAAGAAAATGAAAATTCAATTGATTGATTTGATTAAAGATACTTATCAAAGAACGAGTTTTGTGCAATATGTGAGAAAAAATCACATTGTAGATTTTGAAAAGCAAATGGTTAAAAGACCTGCTTTTCAAGGATATTTTATAAATACCCATGCAACGCATCATTTAGCCTTAGTTACAAACAAACAAGAGCTTCAAAAAATCGTGAATTTTAAAAACAAAGAGGCAAAAGAAATCAAATCAAAAGAGCTTAAAAAGGCTTTTGCGGTAGTGGAAAAGTTTTTGCAAGAAAATGAAATCTAAACCATTTGAAAGGAAAAGAAAAAAATGACAACAAACATCTATGCAAGAGGACGAAAGCTCTATTTAGACTATAGAGACGAGGGACAAAGATTTAGGATAGCTAGTGGGCTTAAAGATAGTCCTGAAGCTAGGACTTTCATTAGTGATAATTACTTGCTTTTTATCGAAGATAAGCAAAAAGCAAATTTAGCCTTTAGGGAATTTAGCGACAAAAAAACCGAGCGAGCGTTAAAAGCTACTGAAGCAAGGTATGAAAACAAAAAAAGAGAGTTTAAGGGCGAGCTAAAAGAGCTTTTTGAACTTTTTGAAAAAAGCCTTTTGTCAAATAGAACCAACACCTTGAAATCTTACGCTTCTATGAAAGCTTTTGTATATGACTTTTTAGCTCATTGTAAGATTAGAAAAATTCAGGATTTAAACAATCAACTAGGCTTTTTCTTTGTGGGGTTTGCCAAAGAAAAGAAAAACTGCAATACCACGCTTAAAATAAGGGCAAATTTTTTCAACCGCTTTTTAAGCTTTTTAGTTGAAAATGAATACTTGCTTAAAAATCCTTTCAAGCTTCCTAAGCTAAGCTATGATGAAGCCGAAGCTAGCAAAAAAAATGAAAAGGCATTTGATTATGAAGAAATGAAGCTTTTGATAATGAATGCAAAAGGGGATTTAAAAGATTATTTACAAATAGCCTTTTTTACAGGGGCTAGGACAGGAGAAATTTTAGGGCTTAAAAAAAGCGATATTGATTTTGCTAAAAACGAGCTTCACATTAAAAGAACACGCCTTGAAAACGGGGGATTTAATTTGCCCAAAACAAAGGCTTCTTTTAGAACGATTGATCTTTTGCCCATAGTTAAAAACGCTCTTTTAAAAAGGCTTGAGGAGCTTAAAAAAGATGATGAACTGATTTTTAAAAAATACAGAGCCTTTAAGCTAAGGCATGATTTTAAAGCCTTGCTTGAAAGGCTTGGTTTTGATAAGAAAATACCCATTTATAACACAAGGCATTCTTTTGCTTCTTTGATGATAAGCAAAAATGAAGATATAGAATGGGTTAGCAAACGCATGCTAGGACATACAAATACAGCAATGACCTTTCAAAAATACAGCAAATATCTAAAAAAAGACATAGCTATGAGGGCAAATTTTATCAATGAAGAGGATTTTTAAGATGAAAGAATTAGTCTTAAGCAAAAA
This sequence comes from Campylobacter sp. MIT 99-7217, assembly GCF_006864365.1. Taxonomy (NCBI): domain Bacteria; kingdom Pseudomonadati; phylum Campylobacterota; class Epsilonproteobacteria; order Campylobacterales; family Campylobacteraceae; genus Campylobacter; species Campylobacter sp. MIT 99-7217. Next base: position 25,306 of record NZ_QHLJ01000005.1, on the reverse strand, counting down.
GCTAAACTTAGCCTTGCATATAACAGGCGAGCTTGGGGATTTTGTAGATGAGGGCTTAGAGCTTTTAGATGAGTTAGAAAGTGATTTTAACGATGAAAGGCTTGAGAGCTTAAAAAGTATATTTTATGATATGAAGGAGCTTTTATGAGGGGATTTTTTGAGAACTTAAAGGCTTTTTTAAAAACGCATAAGCAAAATTTAGAGCTTAAAAATGAGCTTTTGAGACTTAAAAATTTACTGCGTTTAAAAGAAGATATACAAAGACAAATGCAAGTGAGTTTTTACAAAGAAAATATTTCAAACATAAGGCTAAAAGATTTTAAAAAGCTGGTTTTAAAAGAGCTGGAGCTGGGTCTTAACTCTAGCGAGGCTTTGGCTTTAAAAAAAATCAAAGAGCTTAAAGAAAGGCTTAAACATGAATGAAGCAGATAAATTAAACTTAGCTTATGAGGGGGGAGCTAGCACGAAAGGCTTTAGCATTGATTTAAAACGCTTTGAGTTAAAGGGCGATGATGAGCTAAGCTTTGCAAAAAATGCTAGGGTGCAAAGCTTTATTGAAAAAATGGAAAGTGAAGGCTTTTGTTTTGTAACTATGGGAGCAGACTTTTTAACTATGGTAAGGATAGAGCCTTTAAAACAAAGCAAACAAAAAATAAGAAAATTTAAGGATATATCATGCTTGTGAAAGATTTTTTACAAAGACTAAGAAGAAGACTTATTGATGAGGGTTTTCATGCTAAATTTAGCGATGAAGAGCTTTTAGCCTCGCTTAATCAAGAACAAAATATCTTAATCAGTGATTTTGAAATGAATGTTCAGCATTTTTCAAAGCAAATAAGCAGTGATGATAATGTTTTGCATTTGCCAAAACTTGCTTTAAAAATCGTTCATGCAAGGCTAAATGCTAAGGCAATACCACTTAAAAACTACAAATACGCCCTTGAAAATGAAAATCCCACCTTGCATGTGATGAGCTATTCAAACATGCAAAGCTTAGCTGTGCTTCCTCAAATCAAGGCAAATGGGCTTTTTGAAGTATGGGTTAATCTTTGCGTGTTTCAAGATGATGAAAACGAAAATTTATTTTTGAATGATTTGTTTGTGAATGCCTTGCTGTATTCTTGCTTTAAAAATGTCTTGCAAAGCGAAAATAGCGAGTTTTCTTTGCAAAAAATGAACTTTTATGAGGCACTTTTTGAAAAAGAAAGCTCAAGGCTTAAAAAGTTAGTTAGCGACACTAGAGAAAAGCAAGTGTTTTTTTCTAAGGTTTCAAGAGTTTAAATCAAAAGGAGTTTTAAAATGATAGTTAAACAAGAATTAAAAGAAAATTTCACCATAGTTTCAAATGAGATCATAAGAAGTAAGGAGTTAAGCAATAACGCAAAGCTTTTGGCTGTTCTTTTGTGTTCTTTGCCACAAAACTGGGCTGTAAATACTCAGCATTTAAGCAAAGAGCTAAATCTTGGCTTAAGAAGCGTTCAAAGAGCTTTTAAAGAGCTTATTGATTTAAATTTCATTCAAAAGGTGCAAATCATCGATGAGAAAACAAACAAATTCACAAATTCCTTTTCGGTGGTTTTCATAGGCAAAAATGAAAAAGAAATCAATCAAAGTTTAAAAGATGAATTAAAAGGCGAATTTGTAGGACAAAAAGTAGAGGCTAGAGACGATTTAAACGAGATTTTAGAAAATGAAAGCCCAAATGATACGGATTTGAACGCAGAAAATGAAACAAAAGAGCATTTAAATGAGCTTTCAAACAAAACGACAAATTCACGCCAAGCGGAAATTTGTCGCACATATGTGAATCACCCCCACTTAAGAAGTGAGGGCTTCCTAACTAAAGCCAACCATTGTTAGCTAACTCGAAAGGCTTTTTTTACTTCGCTATACTTGTAACTGCAAAGCAGAAGTTTTATAGTCCAATAGGCTAATTCCTAACCCAAATGACTTTAATCCACGCTCCAAGATATTTAAACTAGCATTTATGTCTCTATGTATGGTTGTTTGACATTCTTCACAAGTATATACTCTATCTTGTAGTGTTAGATTATCTTTTATATTTCCACATACATTACAAGCTTTACTTGTATATTGTGGATTTACTTTTACAAAGAATTTGCCATTATGCTTTTGCTTATATTCTAGCATTTGAGTAAATTGATAGAATGAAGTATTTAATATCCACTTATTTAAGCCACTTTTAGCTTTTACATTTTTTAGTTTAGCTCTTTTAGTCATATTCTTATTTTTAAGTGCTTCAACTACTATCAAATCAAATTCTTTAGTAAGTTTTGTAGTTATCTTATGATAACTATCTCTTTTGATATTGCTACTCCTTTCATAGATTTTATTGAGTTGTTTTTGTGTTTTTTTAAAATTACTCCCTAGCTTTGATTTACATTCTTTTGCTTTTAAGATTCTGCGTGATTGTTTTCTTTGTAGTCTTTTAAAAGTAGTATCGTATTTTTTTGCATTGATTTTCTTAGATAATGTTTTAATTAACTCTCCATTGCTTAAGGCTATATCATTTATATTTAAATCTATTCCTACGCATTTATTAGAATCTAGATTTTGTTTATCTAGTTGCTTTACTTCTTGTTTATAGGTGATACTCAATGAAATATAGTATTTATCATTGCTTTTTGAAATAGTAATTTGATTAAGCTTATACTCTTTTGGCAAGTCTCTATGATAACGCATTTTTAAAGGCATATTCATTAGTTTAAAAATTTTAAAGTGCTTATTGTTAGATTCTAATATTTGATAGCCTTGATTGTTCCAATTAAAGCTTTGTTTAGCAAGTTTAGAATTTTTAAAATTTGGAAAACCTATGTTTAATGCCTTAGCTTTTTGTTTTGGTGTTGAGGCTTTTTGTATTGCTCTTTTGCGTTCTGCTAGTATCTCTTTACTCAATGCTCTTTTGATAGCTTGTAAAAAATTTACTCTTGCTTGTTGGGTGGTTACTGATTTAAAAGGTAACTCTCTTTGTTTTAAGGCAAGTTTTACTAATCTATCGTATTCAACTGCCTTAAGATATTTCTTTTGCTCTTTTGGTAAGTCTTTGTTAGCTTCGTAATCTTTTTTCCATAGATTTAAACAGATATTAAAGGCTTGATTATATATGAAACATTGATGATCTAATGCTTTTGCTTGTTCTACATTTGGGTAGATTCTATATTTAAAGCCTTTTGTGATTTGCATTAGATATTCCTATATGCCTTTGTGCGTCTATCTAAGTTTTCACCATCTTTTTTAACGCCTTGATTTTCTACATATTTTTTTAAGACTTCTAAGCTTACTCCACCTGTTGTAGCTAAAAAATAACTTCTGCTCCAAAAGTATTCTTTCCACAAAAATTGTCTTATGTAAGTAAATTCTTGTTTAATTAGTCTGCTTGAAGCTGATTTATAAGCATTAATGAATTTTACTAGCTCGCTTTTTGGCTCTGCTTCAAAAAGTATATGCAAATGATCTATGTCGTGATTAAATTCTATTACTTTAAGACTATATCTAGGATTTAATGCAATGTATTCAAAAATTTCTCTAAGTCTTTTGCATATCTCATCATTTAGCACTTTTCTACGATACTTTACAACAAGTATGAAGTGATATTGTAGTAGATATACTGAATGTTGATTTTTATTATATTTCGTTTCCATGTAGTAATTATAGCAGAAATCAACTCATTTGAGTTTAAAATTTTTCCTATGTGAATTTCTTAATATAACAAGATGTTTTAATTGCCTCATTTACACATTTTTTAAAATGCTTTTAACTCGCCTAAGCGAGTAGCAATTCATCTCTTACCTAAGAGGTAAGAGTTTTCTTGCTTGGTTTGGATAAATAAAGAATTCTTACAAAGTAAGAATTTATACCTTATGAAAAATTTTTCAAATTCGCTGTTCTTTGTCTTTGAAAAATCCAAACTCAAAAAAGAAGAACTAAACTTAAAAGATTTTACAGCTTACGAGCAAGAAAAAATCATTCAGTGGTTTAAATACAAAGCCTTGAAAAGAAACTTAAACATACTTTCAAAGCAAAGAATTATCAAGCAATTAAGAGAATTTAAGGCAAGAAATCAAGATATAAGCAAAATCATCGATCAAAGCATTTTAAAAGGCTGGCAAGGACTATTTTTTGTAAAAACTGAGAAAAAATTAGAGCAAAATGAGCTTTTAGAGCTTGTTTTGAAAGAATTTCCAGAGTTTAATTTCACGGATAGCTTTGATTTAAGCACACTTAAAATCAAAGGGCAAAGTGTTAAATACAACGCTTCGCAGGATAAATTTGTGTTAGAGGGTGCAAAATGAGTTATTTTTTAAAAACCTCGCCTATCATATTCATATTTTGTTGTTTGAGTAGCTCTATTCTAAAGGCTTCTCGTTCGGCTTTAAGGGCTTTGATTTCTTCTTTTAAATCCTCTTGTGTGTTTTTGTATAGCTTTTGTATGAAATTTAAAAATTTCCAAACAAAAGCACCGCTTATACTTAAACCAAGCAAAAAGCCTAAGAAAAAATCTTTAAAAGAAACGGAATTTAAAGCCTTAGCAATAAGTTCTAAATCTTGCATGTTTTATCCTTATGAATTTTTAAAAATATTATATCAAAAAGGGATTTAAAATGGATATGTTGTTAGGTTTTGCAGTTGGGGTTTTTGTGATGGTCATAAGCTTATGTTTAGGTGCTTGGATTTGTTATTTTATACAGGGCATAAGTGCCGCTGTGCAAGTATGTTTTAGCTGGTTTAAATGCAAAAAAGGCTAAAAAATGGCTTATCAGTTTAAAACTTCAAAGGCTAAGGAGCAAAGTCCTACCTTTTTGATCAGCAAAAAAGATTTTAAGCTTTTAAAAGAGCTTGCCATTTTGCAAAATCTTTCAAGAGCTGAGCTTATGGCTGGGATTTTGATCTTGCATTTTAAGGGAGAGAAAAAATATGAAGTATTTACAAAAGCAAAACGAAGAAAAACTAAGAAAAAAATTCCGTCTTAAAAAAGCCTTGCTAAGCGAGCTAAACAAGCAAGCAAAAAAGAGGGGGAAAAGTAAAAATTTGCTTTTAAATGAAGCGATAAATGATTATTTTTCTTATATGAAAGCTAATCATTTGTTCGCAAATGTTTTGATTTTGGAGGCAAAAAATGACAAGCCTTGAGTTTAAGCTTAATGTCTTAAAACTTCATTCTTTAAGGTTTTCCACTAAAGAAAAAGAAGCTTTTAGCGAGCTTGTTGATCATTTAGAGCTAGAAAACAAAGAGGATTTTTTTGAGGATATGTTTTATGAGCTTATACAAAATTATAATTACTTAAATTTCAAGGATTTTTTAGAGTGTTTTAGAAAAAACTTGAATGATTATATCAAGGATTTGGTGGCAAAAAGTAAGATTAAAAATTTCAATCACAAGCTTTTTTTACAAGAAGAAGAGCTTTTAAGCAAATACTTTAAAGTCAAAATTTACAAAAATTTACCCAAGTGGTTTCAAGGTTAAGCAATGTTAGAAAAAGAAATATTAAGAAGTTTTATCGAATATCCTGATTTGATTGACGAGTTTTTAGACAAAATCTCTTTAAAAGCCTTTTCAAATGAGGCTTTGTATTATTTAAAAATCATCAATGAGCTAAAAGATAAAAAGCTTTTATCTTTGAGCGTGTTTTTAGAAAATGTGCCAAGAGCTAAGCAAAGTGAGGATTTTTTCATTGAATTAATTTCTGCAAATGTCAATCCTTTAGTGTGTGATTTAATCCCACTTTTGGTTAAAAAATACCAACTTGAAATGCAAGAAAAAATCGCACAAAAGCTTTTAAGTGGGGTTAATGCTAATGAAGTTTTAGAGCTTGATTTGTTAAGCAAGGAAATGGAAATTGAAAACAAAAGCATTAAAAATTTAAATGAGTGGCTCAAATATTATGAAAACAAGCCAAAGCTAGCCAAAACGCCTACAAATTTAAGTTTTATTGATAATGCCTTTAATGGAGGCTTTGAGCTGGGTCAGCTTATGCTGATTAGCGGGGACGCTGAGGCTGGAAAGACAACCTTAGCCTTGCAAATACTAGAAAACATAAGCAAAAGCAAAAAAGTAGCCTTTTTTTCTTTTGAATTTAGCGTGGATAGCTATTTAAAAAGCGTTGAAGAACAAAAGAAAAAATTAATCAAAGATCATATTTTCATCATTAACGATGGCTATGATATTAATGAGATAGTCGCAAACATTAAAAGGCTTTACAAGCTGGGTGTGAGATTTTTTTTGATCGATAGTCAAATGAGAATAGAGGTTAATTCTAAAGGCTTTTCAAACATGGAAGAAAAAGAAAGCTTTAAATTTAGCTCCTTAGCCAAGCTTTGCCATTCTTTAGAAATTTTCATCATGCTCATCATTCAAACCTCAAAAACGGACAAAGACAGCCCAACAGGAAGCAAAAAAGGCGAACACGAGGCAAGCATTATTTTACGCATTGAAAAAAATCCCCCTGATAAGAGGGATTATTCACAAAAAGAAAGTGAATTTGATGAGTTTAGCAGGTCCTTAATTTTAAAGAAAAACAAACAAAACGGCAAGCATTTTAAGGGCAAAATAGCTTTTAATCCAGCCACAAGGCTTTTTAGTGATTATGAAAGCAAGGTTAAAAAAACTGAGTATGTAGATATGGACGATATCCAAAAAGAGCTTAAGACAAATTTAGATGTGGATATATTTTAGGAGCTTTTAAATGGAACTTGTCAATTTTGGTTTTGGGATTGTTTGTGGGTTTGTCATAACTGCTGTGGTGTTTTGGATACTTAAGCTTTTTGATAGCTTGTTTGGTTAGGTTTAATGTTTAATTTGATTAAAAAAATGGCATTTTTGATTTTTTTTAGTGCAGTAGTGTTTTTTAAAAAGCTTATTTTTGTAATGCTCACACTCTATATTTCCAACTTGGCAATTATCAAGCATTCTAATAATGGCTTCCTTGTTGTCAGTGCAATTATAAGTGCCGTGAAATTTGGCTGTGTTTGGTTTGTGAAAGATTTTGTGAAACTGAAATCCGATGAAACACCCACACAAAAAGCCACATATGAAAACAGGCATATTTTGCGAGGCATAAGAAACAAGTTCATTAAAAGAAAACATTAAAACCTCTAAATTTTTAAAAATTATAACACAAATAAGGTTTAAATCACGAAAAAAGGAAAACTTGAATGATACTTAATTTAGAAGAAATTAAGACTAGAGCTGACATTTTAGAGGTGGTAGAGCATTTTTTGCCCCTGCAAAAAAGCAATGGCATGTATAAAGCACTTTGCCCCTTTCATGATGAAAGAACGCCCTCTTTCATGATAAGCCCACGAAAAAATATGTTTTATTGCTTTGGGTGCGGCGTGGGAGGAGATAGCTTTAAATTCGTGCAAAATTACAAGCATTTAAGCTTTGAAGAAGCGGTTAAGGAAGTAGCTAGCATTTGCAGGATAAGCGTTTTAGAAAGCGAAAACAAAAAGCAAATAAGCACAAAGCTACTTTACGAAGTGTTTGAAAATGTGAATAATTTTTTCATTCAAAGCCTTTTAGAGCGAGAGGATATTTTAGAATATATCAAGCAAAGGGGCTTAAATGAAGAAGATATCAAGCGTTTTGATTTGGGTTATTTTAGTGGGGCTGGTAAATTAGCAAGATATTTAACAGGCTTAGGGCAAATCAAACTCGCCCTAAAACTTGGCATAATATATGAAAAAAATGGCAAATTTTTCTCTCCTTTAGAAAAAAGGCTTATTTTTGGCATAAGAAACGCGGTCCATAAAATAGTAGCTTTTTCAGGTCGCTTTTTAGGAAAAAACGAAAACAACGAAGCAAAATACATCAACTCAAAAGAAAGCGAGCTTTATAAAAAAAGCTTTGTTTTGTATAATCTGAGCCACGCAAAAACAAGCCTTTGCAAATTTAAAGAAGTCATCATCACGGAAGGGTATTTTGACACCATAGCCTGCGTTAAGCTTGGCTTTTTAAACGCAGTGGCAACTTGTGGCACGGCTTTTACGCTCTCGCACCTAGCCTTGCTTTTAAAAATGGAGCATGAGCTAAGTTTTATCTTGTGTTTTGATAAGGACAAGGCTGGAGTGAATGCAAATTTAAAAACGCTTAAAATGCTTTTTAAAGAGGGGATTTTCAAAGCGAAAGTGCGTTATTTAAGATCTAAAAAGCTCAAAGACTTTGGGGATTTGCTTTTGCAAGAAAATTTAATTTTAAATGAGGCTTACATTGACATTGACGGCTTTGAGTATTTTTGCAAGATGAACTTAAAAGAATGTGGCGAGGACAAGGACAAAATCCATGCCTTTTTTAAGGAAGTAGAAGCCTTGATAAACGCACAGGCTAATTTTTTCTTAAAAGATGAGTTAAGGCAAAAAGCAAGCGAGTATTTTAAGTGCGACAAAAAGCATTTTGAGCTTCAAAAAAGCGGATCAGTTAAGGAGGCTAATTTTTCTTTAGAAGCTCTTGTTTTAAAAAATATTATAGGCGATGAAGAAAAGGCGTATGTTGCTAAGCAGTATTTAGAGCCTTTTCATTTTAAGGCTTTGGCTAAAAACTATGAAGCTTTTTTAAAAAATGATCAAGAAGCAAATTTAAAAATAGCTCTTGATGAGAGCTTAAAAGAGCTAAATAGAGAGGATTTTGCACTTTGCATTAAAGAGCTTGTAAAAAGCGAGTTAAAAACAAGGCTAGATGAAGCAAAAAGGCTTAAAAATGTAAGTTTGATCATAGAGCTTAAACAAAGGCTTTTAAAGCTTTAATGAGATTTTAAACTATTTATGTGTATTATACACACAGGAGCTTAAAAAATGAGTAAAAAAGAAAAGCTTTTAAAAGAACTTAAAAACAATCCTTATAATGTTCGTTTTGAGGTCATTAAAAATTTGCTTGAAAGTTATGGTTATGAAAGCTTTAATAAAGGTTCATCACATTTTCAGTTTAGAAAAGCTGGAAAAGAACTTATAACAATTCCTTTTAACCGCCCATTAAAAGCTATATATGTTAAAATAGTATTAAAAGCCATTAAGGAGGATAAATGAAAGATTTAGAATATTATTTAAATTTACCTTATGAAATTATCGTGCGAAAATTAAGCACAAAAGAGGGTGGTGGGTATTTTGCAAGATATAAGGATTTTCCTTATATTATGGGTGATGGACAAAATGAAAGCGAAGCAATAAAAGACGCTAAAGAAGCTTTTAAGACAGCTATTGCTCTAATGCTCGAGAAAAATGATTATATCAAAGAGCCAAATAATGATGAAGCTAAGGTGCGTATTAATATCACTATGTCAAAAAGCCTCATTGAAGCTATTGATAAAATTACTACGAATAGAAGTAAATTTTTAAGTGATTTAGTAGCTAGGGCTTTAAATTAAATTTTGCCCCTTTTTTTAAATGAGCCTTTTTAAATAAAATCTTTCCGTCCTTTTTTGTTTGGACCCATATTTTTTCTTTTGTAGCAAGATAGTTTTATACCCACCTATCTTGCTTAAATTTAAGGTTTTTGCAATGAATGCGGTAGGTTTTATTGATAATTTTAATTTAGCAGCACAGGCTCTTGAAAGCTTTTCTATGAACGCAGAAACGAAATTTAAAGCCGTTTTAGAACTAGCCTTAAAACTTGAAGAAATAGAGCTAAATAACAGAAAACTTGTTTTAGAAGAAGAAAAAATGAAACAAGAACTAGAGCTTAAGGCTTTAGAAAGTAAAAACAAATACGAAAATGCCACTGTCGAGCTTATCAAAAACATGGTTCAAGCCCAAAGCATGATTAAAAGCGTTTGGGATAATGCAAATATCAACAAATGCAATGCTCTTGTAGGTCTTTTTAATGTCGTGATGAATGCACAAAATACAACAGCACTTAGCGACTGGAAAACTTATTTTACAGAGATTAAAAACAGCATTCACGCTATAGGCAATGATAAGGATACAAAGGGCAACAAAAACAGCCTCATTGATGATTTTGACCCACTCATGAAAACGATCAAAGAAAGCTTAAAAGAGCTAAATTTTGCTAATGCTAACATTAAAAAAGTTGCTATCATTAGCCCTAAACTTGAGTTAGTAGAGGGCGAAAGCGTTGTTTTAAGAGGCATTAGCATATTTGCTAGCACGAAAGGGGGCTTTGAGGTAGAAAACAAAAGCTACGATACAAGCACCTTTTTATTTAAGGGCGAAAAAGTTGGAGATTTTCCTATTAGTTACTTCACAACTGATAACAATGGCACAATCGTTAAAGATAACATAACTCTTAAGGTCTTACCTAAAGAACTGAAAAGATTAAGGTAAAAAAATTGAGTTTTTAAAAAGCTTGGAAAAAATTTAATGCCCAGCTCGTCCGTATTTTCTAATGCTATCAAAGACTTCAGGATCAAAATCATCGCCAGCTTGTTGTAAATACTCATAAGCTTTTTGATTATTGTAAAAATGATTTGTTCCCTCTTCGCCTAAAGTTTTAAATAAACATTGCCCTCATCTGCCATTCTTTGTTGATTGTCATCATCGGCAGCAAATAAAGTGTGTCCTGTTTTGTCGCTTAACCACCTAGCCCAACTATTCCACCAGCCACTTGTTTTATCAGCATTTGCTATAATGCTACTCAAACTTTCCATAGCCGAATTAATATCATGCAAGGCTTTAAAATCGCTATCCCCACTGAGCTTTTTCACTTTCAAGTCTAAATTTGCCTTTGGATCATTTTCCTTGTAAAGCTCTCTTGTATCAATGCCTGCAAATTTTTTTAACAAATAAGCTTCATACAAGCTTAAATCTTCATTTTCTAATCTCTCATTTAAGCCCTTAATGCCTGTTTTGACAAAGCTACTTTCCTTATTTTGTGGATTTTGCAAATTTTCTAAGCTTTGCTCTGTATTTGTATCGTTTAAATTTTCTTGCTTTAAACTTTCATTTTGCAAGGCATGAGAGTTTTGATTTTCTAAATTTGAAGCTTGATTTTGCGTGTTTTGATCTTGCAAGCTTTGTGAGTTTTGCTTAGCCCTCATTAGCCCATCATCTTTGATAAAGCTTTCAAGAGGCGGTCTTTCTTTGTTTTGATTTTGCGTATTTTCCTGCGTTAAGCTTTCCCCTGCGTTTAAATTTTCTAATTTTTCTTGTTCTTGTTCTAAATTTAAGCTTTCCCTCTTTTTTTGATTTTCAAGCTCTAATTCTTCTTGGTTTTTTTCATAATTCATCAAATCACCTTATAAGTATTGTGCATATATGTGTTTAAATCCTCGTTTTGTTTAAAGGATTTTAACCATTTCATATTTTCTTGCAAGATTTTAAGCTCATTTCCTAAAGCCAAACTCGATAAAACGATATTTTGCAAAAAGCGTTGTTCTTTCAAATACTCGCTTTGAAAAAAATCCTCGCTTATTTGCCCATTTAAATTTAAAAGTGCGTTTTCAAACTCATCTTTAAGTTTTGTGTTTTCAAGGTGCAAACTTAGCACTAATCTTGCTTCTTTTTTGTAAGCAGCTTTAAAATCCTCATCTTTTAACAAATCATTTTTCAAAAAAGCCAAAGAAAAGGGCTTAAAAAGCTCGCTTTTGTGTTCTTCGATGAAAGCTTTTAAAACCTCCTCGCTTTTTTCCTCTAGCATATTGTGAAAATTAAAATTAACATTTTCAAGCTCGTTTTTAAGCTTTTGTTCTATTTTTTCGCATTCGTTAACGCTTTTTTCAAAATGTGCGTTTAAATCCTCTTTGAAATTATCAACGATGTCTGCAACTGGGACATTTTCTAGTCTTGTTTTTAAAACCAATCTAAAATTATCCAAAATACTTTCTTGCTCCGTGAAGTTTTTAATCACTTCCTCGCTTAAATTTGCATAATCAAAGCCTTGCTTGATCTCGTCTAAAGCTTCTTCTTTGCTTTGCTCAAAAAGCTCTTTAGTGCTGGTTTGAACGCTAAGCTTAAAGTCCTTTTCTAAACTTTCTTTGCTTTCTTTACTCTGCTTTTGCAAAAGAGCTTTTAGCTCATCTTTTAAGCTTTCAAAGCTAAAGGCTAATTTTTCATTGATAGCCTCTTGCTCTAAGCTTAATTTTGCTTCATTTAAAAGCTCTTTAAGCTCATCTTTTAGCCTTGAAATTTCAGCCAAATTTGCATTTTCATAATTCACTTAGCTTTCCTTTACTCGTGGCTTGAGAATATCCCTATCACAGCAAAATCAATGTTATTATAAGCATTTAAAAACTTGCCATCTTGTTCATATCTTGCCTTTGAAATAGCAAGTATCCTATCTGCTCCGCAAATCGTCTTTCTGCCCGCATCTTGAGTATCATCGATGTAAAAATTGACCGTATCATTTCCAGCCAAAACCAAAGCTGAAGCACCGATTAAAAAGCCTATGCTAACAGCTTGTTTATCTGCATAAGCACTAGGTGGGGTTAGCTTGGCGTGATTTTTGTGATTGATATTTTCGTAAAAATCCGTATCGCTTATGGTGGAGTTTAAAAAGCCACTTTGCGTTTGCGTCCAAACGCCCATATCAATGACAGGACATTCATCAATAAGCCCTATAAGTCCTGTAAATATGTTGTTTTTGTCCCCTCTGTTGCCCACTTTTTGCATTTCTTTCCATTCAGGATCATTTTTAAGCTGGTTGCATTGATAAGTATCAAGCAAGATGATATAAGAATAATTTTGCACATTTAAGCCCCCTTGATTGTGTGCAATGCTTCTTATAGGCTTGATAGGAAAGGTATCTTGTCCTTTGTAGTTTTTGCCTGTTCTAGCCATAAAAATGGCTCTTCTTAGAGCTTTGACATTACAAACATCGCCAGCTACGATTTGTTTGCTTGCACTTTGCGTATCTTTTTGTCTTGAGCTATCTTTAAAACCTAAAGCCTGATCACACACTACGCAGTTGCTGATATCATTGCTTAAAGCAGTTACAAATTGCCTATCTCTTCTATCCACCATCCAATCAGTTAAGCTATCCGTTGCTTCCTTGATGAAGTTAATTTGGCTTGAGCGTTCATACAATTTGATAGGACTGAGCAAGGCATTAGCGATAACTTCAGGATATATCGTTTGGCTTAGGATTTCTAGATTATCAAAATTTGTTTCAAGGTCAGCATTTCCACGAACTCCATCGCCCATGAGCTTTGTTTTAAGGCGTGGTCTATAAGGCTCGGTATCTGGCACATTATAAGTTCTTATACCTCTATCACTTCCCCCACCAGCAAAAGGCTCCCAAATGCTCTTTCTCCAGCTTGCCTTTTCTATTATCTTGCCGATATTTACGGCAACATTAGGATCATTTTTCCAATCAGCTATATTGATTTTGTTAAGTTCATTTAATGGCATTTTTCACTCCTTTTAATATTCAGTCATTATTTCGCTTTTTAAAAAATAAAGCACTCTTAAGATGATTTTAGCGTTTGAGTTTTCAGTATTGACGCTTACAAAACTTTTTTCATTCATACTTGTGATCTTAGCTGATGTGTGCGTTCCCTCAGCACTTAAATCAATATCTTTGATGAAAAAGTCCTCCACTTCATTAAGTCCTATGTTTAAGGGCGTAGCTTTTTTTCCGCCAGCTGTATTTGGAGTTTTGATTTCAACGCTTACTTGCAAAATCTCAGCACCTGCTGGTAAAACAATGGCTTTATAACCCTTGATAGTCTCGTCTAAATTGATCACAGCCTTAGCTAAATAAGGCACATGTTTAACTTGTTGTTGATACATTTTTGTTCTCCTTTTTAAATTCTATTCATAGGCATATCATCATAATCAAATTTTGCCTCGCTCACATCCCCACTGCTTGCATTTAGATCCTTTGGCAAATTTTCTTCTTCTTTGCCACCGCTTCTTTGCTTTTGGATTTGATACAATGCTTCAAAAAACTCATTTGGAGGTAAGTTATCAAGCTCTTTTTTGTAGCGAGTTCCAAGCTCTTCATAATAAAGAGCTAAAAGCTCCTCCATATTGGCATCAGGGTGCTTAGCTAAAAACTCTTGCTGAGCCTTTTCAATATCTGCAAATTGCTTTTCTTGTGCGATTTGCCCTTTGAGATTGTCTCTTTTTTGAAGCAAGGCATTATAATTTTCTTGCAAAAAATTATTTTGCATGCTAAGAATAGCTTTGATGAACTCTTCTTTGTTTTCAAAGAAAAGCTCTTCCATTTTCTCATCTATTTGAGAACTTGCAAATTTAGCAAAATCACTTTCTAAGCTTTGTTCTGCTTGTGAGATCTCATTTTCAAGAGTTTGAAGCTGCTCTTCTTTGCTTAAGGCTGGTGTATTTGGTATGTCCATTTAAACGCTCCTTTAAATTTGTGCTAAATTGTAGGTTTTTTTCATTTTTTTAAAAAGGGGCAAGATTTAAGCAAGGCTTTAAAAAGCATTATTTAGGCAAGTATAAAGTATAAATTATCTTAAATTTAAGTATTTAATAAATGGTTTTTACTTATAAAAATCTAATCAACATTTTTTAAAAGATAGATAAAAAAATGGATATAGTCCTTAAATCCTCCATTTAGACTTGTAAGCTGTTTGTCTCAAACTCTTTTTAGGCTTAATTTCTTGTGAATAAGGAGCTATAACCTCGCTATTTATCACACAGCTTGCTATGCAATCAATGCAATCATCTTTCCTAAAAGGCTTAGCTGGATTAAAGCTTAAAAGCTCTTTTTTGATCTGCCCTAAGCCATAAGCTGTATTTAAAAAGCACAAAAAACCGCTGTTATAATAAGGTTTTAAGGCTTTTATTTTTTCTACTTTTGAGATTTTACGGCTTGGAGCGTAGGTTTTGATCTCATTTGTGATTATGCTTTTTGCCGTTCTTTTAAGCTTTTCATTCACTCTAATAATTTCTTTGTTTAAAAGCCTAGCTAAGATCAGCCCTCCGCCCTCGCTTTCTATAAAGCATTTAGCCTTTGGATATTTTAGCAAGGCTTCTATCAAAACGCTTATGGTCTTTTCCTCGTCCCAAATGCCAAAAAAGCAATCTTTGACAATGTAACGCTCGTTTTTTTCAACCCTATCCACGCCTAAAACAACGATAGCTCTATTATCTGCGTTTTTTTCAAGGCTTGTTGCATTATCAACGAAAATATATTCATAATGCTCGTTTAGCTCATAACTTGGCACTTCTTTAAAATAAATAGCCTCAAAAAAGCCAGCTTCTTTGGCTTGGGGTTCTTGTTGATACTGCGTTGAAAACTCATCATCGCCCATTTGAAGCTTAAGCTCTTTAAGCTGGTTTAAATCGTGCTTGAGTGGGAAAAGGGCTTCATTTTTAGCCCTTTTGTAGTAAAAATCGCCCATTTTATACTCTTTTTGCTCATCATTTAAGGCTTCAAGCTTGATGATTTGCCATTTTTTTATAATATCTTTTTCAAAATTTCTCTCATCAAGCAAAAAGCCACAAAGATCTTCATAGCCTAGCCTTTGCATTAAGATAGTGATATTTGAGCTTGTATCTTGCAAACGGCTTAAAACGCTTTCTTTGAAGTTTTGATTTACTAAATTACGGCTTGCCTTGCTTGACATTTCGCTTACTTTAATGGGATCATCGATTAAGATTTGATGAGCGTGAAAGCCTGTTATGGCACTTTTAAGCGTGGTTACGAAAAGTCCTCCACCCTCACGCAAAACAAATTCGCTTGAATTATCTTGCAAAAAAGAGGGTTTGAAGTTAAAAATGCTTTGAAAAAATTGTGATTTGATTAAATCCCTTACTTGATTTGAGATTTTTTTGCAAAGCTCATCGCTGTAAGATATATAAATGAATTTTCTCTCAGGTGCATTTCCCAAAGCCCAAGCGATAAAGCTTCTTGCTATGGTTTCAGTTTTGCCATAACTTGGAGGCATGTTAAGCATTAAACGAGTTATTAAATCCTCGTTTTTTGTCTTAAAAGGTAGGGTGTTTTTTAAAATTTCGCACAAAAACTTAAAATGCCAATTATCCAAAAAAGGCATTTTGTTGTATCTTTCCCATTTTAGCTTTAAAAAGGTGTAAAAGTCTTTTTTGGCCAATTCTCTTATTAAAAGTTCTTTTTGATAGTCTTTAATATCTTTCATAAGCTTAATTTAGCTCGTTTTTAAGCTTTTTTAAAGGGGCAAAAATTGAGAAAGTTCTACCTTTAAGCACAAGGGGGCTTGATTTTGCAAGTTTTTAAACTCATCAAGCTTTTTTAATATATTTTCAATTTGTTTTAAATCAATTTCAAAAATGAAACTCAAGCATTCTTCAAAACTTTTATAAGATTTTAAATTTTTAAAATATTTGTAATCCTTGCTAAAATCATCAAATCGGGGTAAAATAACATTACAAAGCACTTTTTGAATGAAATTTACTTCATTTCTTTGTTTTTGTTTCAATATATAGGAAAAAGTAGTATGAATATAAGCTAAATTCCTACTTTTTGACATTTATGCCCTTAAAGCCTTGTTTGCTTCTTCCACGCCCTTACCAAATTCTATAATATCAAAATCCTTTAAAATGCTTGTTTCAAAACCACCCATAAGATTCATAAAATCATTATCTAAAAGGCTTTCTAAGATATTTTTTAAAGCTATCGAGGAATAATACACTTTTAAATCTGCTTTTTTTAAGCTTTGATCTTGTTTTAAATCAATTCTTTTTTTAGCAGTGCTTATAACCTTGTCTAATTCCTTAAGATATTTTCTTAATCTTTGTTTTTCTTGTATGTTTTCTGTGTTTTTGAGTTTGAAAAAATCTTGCTCTTTAAGCATTATCAAAGAATAATAAGAATGTAATTGCACTATATCATCGCAAAGGGCTAAATACTTTTTTAAATTTTGCTCTTGTATTGTTTTGTGCGAGGATTTATCTAAATTTAAATAACTCGCATTGAGGTTGCTGTGTGCTAAATTTAAGGCTAAAAAACAAGTTAAAGAAGTTTTAATAAGATTTGATTTTGTCAATGTATTCTCCTTAAAAAACTTAAAAATTATAGAAAAAATACATTAAAACCCAGCTTAAGCTTAATTCATTTTTCCTTATCTTCTAAAGCCTGTATCCTTTCTAAAAGCTCTTTTTGGCTAAGCTTGCTTAAATCCTCGCTGACATTGATCACATTGAGGTTCAAGCTTGCGTCTGAGTTTGAGTAAAAGCTTTTTTGAAGCGTGGCTAAGATATTGACATATTTTTCAGCTCCAGCGATGATTAAAGGCTCGCCCTTGCCCTCTTTTCTAAGGCTTAGCATTCTAGTTAGCTCGTCCTTTGCTATCAAAGCTCCCAAAGCCATGTTTTTTTGTAAAAAATTAATACCCATTGCTTTCATTAAAAGCTCATCGCTTAGGTTATCAAGCAAGTTATTTCGCACCAAATCATTAAGTTCATAATAAGTTTGTCCTAAATTTGCCTTGACATTTTCTTTGATTTTTTCGCTGGTGGCGTCAATGATAGTGCCAAATTCTTTTTTGATTAAATTTTGTTTGATATCACTTTCCAAGACCTTTTTAACGCCTTTTCCTTTTTCCCAGCCCTCTTTTTGTATCCAAGTCATTAAGGTGCGATATGAAACATTAAATTTTTTAGCCACTTCTTTGTTTTCATCTAAATGCGTTTCATAGTAAAATCTAATCTCAGCCTTAAGCTCTTTGCTTATCATCTTAGATCCTGACCGCCTTTTTGCATGCTTGTATTTTTGCTCTCATCACTTATCTTGTGTGCTAAAATGCCTTGAGCTGTGTATTTTCCAGCCTTAGCTCTTTTTTCGTTGATTTCAGCCTTGACCTTTTCAAGCTCTAAAAGCGTGCTTTGTTCTTGAAGCTGTGCCAAAGGCGAATTAGCCATTTGTGCCTGAGCTTCGTTAAATTTGTCTATCAAGGATTTGACATCTTCAACTATAGGACTATCTATATCTTTGAGTATCAAAGGTAAAAGCTCTCTAGTTAGCTCTGGCTGGGTGGTGTGAAGCACTTTGATGATCTCGCTCCACTGAGTGAAACGATCTTCATTAGAGCTAATTTTTAGCTTGGTTTTGTATTCAAGATCAAAGGCTCCTATTTTGATCTGATTTTTTTCGTTGTCATTAATGCTAAAATACCTTAAGCCTCTTTCTTTATCGACTATCTTAAAAATTTGCTTTTTGGTAAAGTAAAGTTGCATTAAATTTAAAGCCTTTTCAAAAATGAGCCTATCTAAATCATCGCTTCTACTTAAAAACTCTTGCAAGCCCATAAGTCCAGCCTCACGCCTTTGAGTTATAGCCTCGCCACTTTGGCGGTTGTTGGCTATGCCTAAAAACTCATCATTTAAGCCACTTAAAATTTTAGCAAGTTGTCTTTTTTCGTTTGCCTTTGCACTTAGTGCTTGTATGTCTGCGTGGTGCTGAATGAATTGTATCTTTTGAGCTGAAAGAGCATTTGGAGCGACCTTTACTACTGCGTTATCTTTTTCTATGGCGTTAATGAACTCCTCAGTGTCTAAAACAGAGTCTGCTTCAAACATAGCCTTAAAAGAGCCAAGCATATTTCCCATTTTGTTTTCAGCAAAATTGATATAATCTTGCATAGGCTTAATATCTCTAAAAAGCCCATACCAAAGCCCCTTTTCATCGATATTAAATTTAGCTATGCAAAAAGGGTGGGACCCATCTTTAAAAGGACTTTTTTCATAGAGCAAAATACCCTTATCGTGCCAAATGTAGCGGTTAAAAACGCCATTTTCTTTGATCCAAGTTTCGATTAATTTCACTCTTTTGTCGATATTGTTATCAAGTGGGATTAATTCTTTTTGAAAAATATCCTTTGCTTCATAATAATCCATATTTAAGCTTTTGTGAAAACGCCTTGCGTCCTTTGCGTTGATATCCTTTGAGTAAGCGTCTATCAAAAAGCTTTTTGTGGGTAAGCTTTTAAGCTCCACGAAGCGATTTTTTTCTTTGTCCTCTTTTATCCAAAGCTCGCAAACTGCAAGCCCAAAGATAAGCTCTCTGTCTTTTTTGATCATTTCTTTGTTATAAAAATCAGCGTGCGAAAAGACCTTTAAAAGATCGTTAAGCAAAAAGGCTAATGCCTTATCTTCTTCTTGGCGGCCACTTACGACAAATTCGCTTATACTTTGAGCCTTATAGCCTAAAATTTTATTAATGATCATCTTATAGATATTTTCGATCACTGGACTTTGCCCACGCTCTGCAAGTATGGCTAAAATACTGCTATCAAGCTGGTTTCCGTGATAGTATTTTAAGCTTTCTTTGTATTCGTTTAAGGCTGCTTTGTTAGCCTTAAGATCGTTTTCGTAAAGCTCTTTAAGCTGGGATAAGCTTTTCACTTTTCATCTTCTTTCTTCCAAAAAATTCGCATACCACTTCTATCTTGATAATATCCTGTGTTTTTGTCCCACTGCGTAATTGATGGAGTGATAGGATCTTTGATATTTGGATAAGCTTGGTGTCTTGTAACATAATCATCAACATAACTTTTATAAGTTTGGTGGCGAATGCTTTCTGCATTTGCGTTTAGATTGCTTGTTTGTGCTGCTCTTAATGCCAACATAGACCTAAAATCGGTTTCAAAATTATCATTGACTTTCTTTTGATACTCATTTTTGTATTCTTGTCCTATAGTGGCTTTTCTTGTAAAATCAGTGCTAGCGATCAGATTGTCAGTTTTTGCTTTCATTTGATCTTTTTGCAAAGCCCTCATTTCTTCGGCATTTTGATAATTTGCTTGATTTTGCAAAACCGCACTCATTTGCAAAATCCCATTTGTAAAGCCTTGCATTCTAGCAGTGTTTGCGTTTTGTAAATTTGCTGTAGCTTGAGTTACATTTGCTAAAGCCCCACGCCCTGCTGTTATATCTTGTATCGCCATTTTTTGTCCCCTTATATTCTGTTCCAAACGCTTGAACTATCATCAAAGACAGAGCCTATCATATCGCTATTTGCTTGTAAATTAGCCTGATTTGTATCATAACGCTTTTTTTCTTCTTTGAACTGATCTTTGGCAAGATTAAGATTATCTTTTGCAAGCTTGATATTTTGCTTGCCACTTCCAAAAACAGAGTCTAAAGCTCCAAGCGTAGCCGCACCTCCTGCTAAAACACTTCCCACACCCATTAACGCATTTGCTGTTGCTGCTTCGAACATTTTTAATCCTTTTTTATTTTGATTATATTTTAAAAGCACAAAAAAGATAAGGGGCAAAAAAATCTTGCCCCTTTATTTAAGCTTTTTTAAAAGATAAATTTACAAAAAATAAAGGAGCTTTTGTGATGAATGATCAAGCAAACAAAGACTTAGATAGTGCAAATCCACTAAGCAAAGAAGAGTATTTAGCAAAGATAAAAGAGCTTTTGGATAAAAATGATGCGTGGTTAGAGCAAGTGAAAATGACTCTTTTAGTCGTTTATAATCTTGAAAAATCTTTCCAAGATATGAATTTAAAATACGAAAACGCCTTTGCTGAGTGTGATAAAATCGCTAAAGAAATCGCTGAGAAAAAAGAGCAATTGCACGAATTGCTTGCCTTAAAAGGCGAGGAATTTAAAAATTTGCAAACTGAGTTTTTAAATATCAAGGCTGAAAATTTAGAGCTTTTAGAAAGTGCAAGCAAACAGCTAGAAGAAATCACAAAGATCAAAGATGAGATCATCAAACTTTCTTTAGAATACGACAACAAAAACGAAAAAGCCCTTTTTGTTTTAGAGCAAATCGAGTATATGAAAAATGAGCTTGATAGCTTTGATTTTGAAGCCATAACGCAAAGGATAAACAAGGCTCTTTTAGAGCTTAAGACAAAAAAGGACGAGGCTTTAAACGAACTTTCTTTGCAAAGTAATTTAGCACAAACAAGCATTAATAACTTAAGCGAGATATTTAGAACAGAATTTGAAGTGAAAATGACCGAGCTAGATAACAAGATCACCCTCCAAGCTCCAAATTTTGAACTACTCAATCAAAAAGCTGAACAACTTGAAGACTTCATTAACAAAAAACAAGAGCAATTTCAACAAGATTTTTATAACATTGACAAGCTCGAGGAAATAACCTTTGTTCAAAAAGACATTCCAAAGCAAGATGAAGCAAAAGAAAATGACACTTGGCTTGATACAAATCAAGGTGTCATCAATATCTATGAAAAAAATCCCAATGTTAGATTTAATCAAAGCGATGATCCTACAAATTATGCTTCTTTGTATGATACTTTTCACAAAAACAACAAAATAGCAGATACTGAGTTTAACGAACTTCATATGTTTTTGCAAACTGAAAACGGCAAAGAATGGGTTAAGACTAATGAAGTGAAGTTTTTTGCAAACTATCAGCAAAGCCAGCAGCCAGCACTTGAAAACTCAGAGCCTAATCAAACTTGGTTTGAAATGGATTATTTAGAAGTTTATTATCGCGAAAATAACGCTTGGGTGCAAATATCTAAAAAGCTTGAGCAAGCTAGATTTATCCAAGACACTGAACCGAGTGAAAATCAAAATGTGAAGCTTAATGACATTTGGAAAAAAAGCGATGATGAATTTTTCATGTTTGTTGCCGTAAATGCAAATGGCAGTGTTACGAATGAATGGATAGCTTTAGAAAAGGTGTATTTGTTTGCTAAATTCATGCAAGAGATCGAACCTGTGTCAGTTGAGGGAAAAGTTAGCGTTGATATGTTTGACTTGTGGTTTAAGTGTGATTTTTCTAAATTTTATGTTTTTGCAAAGAAGGGCGAGAATGATACAGGAAGCGTATTTGAGTGGATACTTGTAAGTGAGGCTAAAGCAAATGCTAGATTTAAAGGAGAAATCGCACCAAATGAACTGATGATAGGGGATTTTTTCTTTAAGCACGAAGCAAATGATCAATATCAAGGCGAACTTTTTGAATACAAGGCAAAAAATCACGAATATCGTTTTGTAACTTTAAAAGCTCTTGAAAAATACACAAGATACAAACAAGAAATTTTGCCTGATGAACAAGACTGCGAAAACGATGATTTGTGCTTTAAGCCTTATTCTAAAAAATATTATATTTTAAAAGATGAGATCAACAGCAGAGCTTGGCAAGAACTTGACATTAACAAAGAAGCAAGCTTTAGAGGCGAAGTAGATTTAAGCACTGCAAAAGCAGGCGATATCTATCAAAAAGATGAAAACTCACAAAAGCTTTTTTACATGAAACTGCCTAAAGAATGCTTTTGGCAAAAGCAAGATGAACCTAAGATCAAGCCTTATATTTGGAGGAACAAAAACACAGATAGACTTGAGATCATCGAAAATCTCATGAGTCCTGAGCTGAGTTTAGAACACACTTACAAAGATATCTTAGAGCTTAACTATCCTCAGCAATTCGTGCAAAAGTATCATTTAGATACGCAAATAAATGCCTTAACTCAGGCTTTAAATGAAGCTAAAACCAAGCTTGAAACAAATATCACAAATTTAGATAAAAAATACTCTTATGACTTTGTCAATGTTGGTGGCAATCCTGCAAACATAGACTTTAGAGCTGGAAATACCTTTGTTATCAATGCAAAAACAAGCAAAAGCATAGGTGTAGCAAATGTAACAGGTTGTGTTGGTAAAAGCGGTATCATCATCGTTTATAACTGCAACTTGTTGCAAAGATTTGATGCGAGGTTTAAATGGCGTATCGCTCAAAGTGGCTTTAGTGGGACTGAAGTTTTTGCCTTTTTTATCCATGATATCAATTGGATAAGACTTGTGAGAAGCTAAGATGAATAGTGCTTTGATTTTGAGTAATAATAGCGTTATGCCTAATACTAGCACCTTACCTTTTCAAACCTTGAGTGCATTTAGCGGTGCAAGTGGTGCAGTGTTAAGACTTGAGTTTAAAATCACAGCCTTTGCTGATGAGCATTATTTTATCGATCGAGACAACGGAAGACAAGTAGATACTTGGGGACCTGCTGATTTTAGGTGGCTTGAAGTGTATGTATCTTGGGGAGATGATTTTAACATAACTAAAAATGCAGGCTCAAGCTTAATAGCCCAGCATATGTATTGGGAAAGACCTGTTTTAAAAGTAGTTGCTAGCATTAAAGTGCCTGCGAATAAATACTATAAAATTTGGTGCAAGGGTAGAAATCAACATAATTGGAAAAAAGCTTATAGAGCTCTTGGAAAGATTTATAAATATGACCATAGAGAGGATTACAGCGATGATTTTAATGTCAAGCCTGAATACTTTGAAATTTTTAATGTTATAAGGATTGCTTAATGGTTTTTTTCAAATTCGTTTTTATCCATTTGATACATTTTATAAGCAAAAACAATAACAGGCACACAAATACCAAGTATGCAAAAGATCGCCAAACTTATGCCGTAAATTTCGTTCATAGGTATTCCTTTAAAATTTTTAATATCACAAGGATATCTTAATGGTTTTTACCTGCTTTAGAAATTTTAATCACTATAAAAGAAATAAATGCAGTGGCAAAGACCATAACGCCTACAAGAACAATATAATTAAGCATAATCACTCCTTGAGTTTATCGAGATTTTGTATTAAAAAATACACAATTAAAGCTAAACAAAAAGCAAGGAAAACAACCCCTAAGCAAACGATTGAAAGTCTGAGCTTACTTAAGCTTTCAACATTGATAAACAAATACGCTATCAGTGTTAAAAACGCTGTTAGGATAATGTTTAGCACATTTTTAATAATACTGATGATTTCTTTTGTTTTTTCCATAAAAACATTATACAAAAGAAATTTAAATTTAATTTGAAAGGGAATACACATGTTTTACAAACTCAAAGACAAAAGCCTAAGCTATGATGATACTTTCATCGATGAGCTTGGCAATACTTGGTTTTTAAATGCACTTGATGATGAAGAGCTTAGAAAACTTGGCTTTGCTAAGGTGCATGAAGATGAACAGCCTCAATATGATCCAAATTTATACGAACTTGCCAAAAATGAAAGCTATGATGAGCAAAACAATGTTTTTAAGATTTCTTATTCGCTGAAGCCTTTAGAAAAAGAAAAATTGCTTGCTTTCATGAAAGAGTATTTAAATACGCAAAAAATGTTGGAAAAATTAAGCCTTAATTTCAAAGGCAAGGATTTTCAAAACACCGAAACTTCAAGGAACTTAATCACAAGCTTCATCAATGCAGGAGCGAGTGAGGTAGAGTTTTTAAGCAAAGACAATGAAAAAGTGCTTTTAAGTCAAGATGAACTAAAAGAGCTTTTAGCCCTTTGCCTAAAACAAAACGAAGAACAAGTTTTTGAGTTTAGGATATTAAAGGATAAGTTAGAGCAAAAAACAGAACAAGAGCTTATCGAGTTTTACGAATTTTACACACATGCAAAGGAGCTATGATGATTGATTTAATCCAAACACAAACTCAAAGCTTGCAAGCTTTACAAGAGGACTTAAGAGAACTTGTCTTAAATCAAAAAGCCTTTTTGCAAAACCAAAAAGAGCTTCATTCTTTAGAGTTTAAAATCAAACAGCTTGTCAGTGCAAAAATCACAGAAAACTTGAGTGAAAACTCTTTTGATGAGACAAGAGCTTTAGAGCTGATCAAAGATGAGATCGCAAAGCTTGAAAATCTATCTTTAGACCAAGTTAATAATCTTTTGCAAGATGAGCTTTTAAAAGCAAACCAAAACACACAATCAAAGCTAAGTGCCTTAAATGAAAGTTTGGCTCTTGAAATGAATGCAAACATTCAAAAGGCTTTTGAAAGCTTAGAACTTACAGCCAAGCTAGAAGAAGTAAAAACGCATTTTAAAACCCTTTTAAATAAAGAACTTGAAGCAAATAACGAGGCTTTAGAGGCTCTTGAAACGAAGCTAAATGAGCTAAAAAGCTCGCTTGAAAACTTGCAAAATGAAAGTCTTAGTTTAAACAAAGCAAATGAGCTTTTTTTAAGCAAACAAGAAAGCGTTAATTTGATGACTTGGAAAGGACATATCGATACTTTAAAGGAGTTAAAGGCTATCAAAAAGGCTAAGATCGGAGATACTTACTCAGTAGCTGATCAAAACGGAGCTAATTATGTATATGATGGAACAAATTGGGACGAATACGCAAGCTCTCAAAGCCTTGATAGGCAAGAAATGAACGAGCTTATCAATGAAAGCGTGAATGGCATAAATGAAAAGCTAGCTTTAAAAGCTGATACTCAAAATGTAGAAAGCTTAAAAGAAAAAATGCAAACAAGTTTTGAGGGATTTAAGGCAAAGCTAAAAGATGAGATTAAGGACTTTGTGAGTGAGATAAGAGCAAAAGAGCTAATCAATGAAAAACTTAGCTCCTTTAAAGCTGGCATTGATGAAGCTGAACTTAATCAAAAACTAGAGCCTTTAAAAACTGAGCTTGAAAGCAAGATAAATGAAAACAAAGAAAGCTTAAAA